>CAMOKZ010000083.1 GCA_946618155.1 uncultured Lachnospiraceae bacterium
CAGATACTGAAAGCCACAGCAGGAGAGGAGACGCTCATGAAAAAACTTGCCATTATCTTTACCTCACTCGGCCCCCTGGTCGCGAATTTCACGCAGATCCTGAAGGATACCCTCGAGGACTGCGAGCTCATCCGCATCGCGGACGACAGCCTCATCCGGGACGTCCAGAAGCTCGGCGCCCCCGACGAGAACATCACGGAGCGGACCTTCTGCCATATTGAAGCCGCGGTGAAAGCCGGCGCGGACATGGTCGTGATCGCCTGCTCTTCCGTCGGTGAGCTGGCCCCCCTGGCCGACGCGAAATTCCCGGTGCCGGTCATCCGCATCGACTCCGCCATGATGGACAGAGCCCTGGAGGCGGGGGACAGGATCGGCGTCATCGCGACGCTGCAGACTACCATCGGCCCGACCGTCGGTTTCCTTGAGGAGAAGGCGAAGGCCGCCGGCAAGGCGCCGCAGATCATCAGCCGCGTGGCGGAGGGCGCCTATCAGGCGCTGAACAGCGGAAAGCCCGAGGTGCACGACGAGCTCGTCACCGCCTGCGCGAAGGAGCTGGCGAAAGAGGTTGACGTGATCATCCTCGCCCAGGGTTCCATGGGCAGACTCGGAAAGCCGCTCGGCGAGCTGCTTCCCATCCCGGTGCTGACCAGCCCGGACAGCTGCGCGCTGGCGGTAAAGGAAATGCTGAAATAAGAGACGACGAGAGACGAAAGGAGCAGACACAGTGAAGGCATTTGTGATCGAAGGAAAAGACAATTCGTATTTTACCGTGATCGACGAGCCGCAGCTTGAGGATGAGTATTCCGTTAAGGTGCAGGTCGAGTCCGTGGGCATCTGCGGCACGGATATCCACATTTTCGAAGGGAACCATGGTGCTTCCAAAGGCCAGAAGAGGATCCCGGGCCATGAGTTCGCCGGCGTCGTGACCGAGGTCGGAAGCGCGGTAAAGCGCCTTAAGGTCGGCGACCGCGTGGTGCACGAGCCGATCGGCTACTGCGGCAAGTGCTACGCCTGCCGCCACGGCCAGGGCAACGTCTGCCAGCATCTTAAGGTGACGGGCTGCAACATGAGCGGCGGCATGGAGGAGTTCTTCGTCGCCCCTGAAAAGCAGTGGCACAGGATCCCGGACTGGGTGACCTGGAATGAGGCTGCCCTCATCGAGCCGTGCACCATCGGCGCGCAGGTCTGCGCGAGAGCCGGCGTGCTGCCGGGCGACACCATGCTCATCCACGGCGCCGGCCCCATCGGCATCCTGCTGGCCTGCACCGCGATGCAGCTGGGCGCGACGGTCATGATCAGCGAGGTCAGCGAAGGCCGCCTGGAGCTGGCCAGGGCCATCGGCGTTCCCTACGTGATCGACGCGAAGACGCAGGATACGAAGGCTGAGGTCATGCGGATCACCGAGGGCGAGGGCGCCAACATCGTCTGCGACTGCGCCGGCATCCGCGCCATCGCCGAGGACGCGATCAATGAGCTGTCCGTCGCCGGCCGTTTTGTTCCGGTGGCCGCGACGCCGTTCACCTTTGACGCCTACGAGGGCATGCACAAGCAGGTGAACATCATCTCCTCCAGGCTGCAGATGAACCAGTTCGTCCCCGTGATCGCCAGATTTAAGCTCTACAAGGACACCATCGACCAGATGATCACGGACGTCTTTGATTTTGCCGATACGAAGAAGGCGTTTGAGTACGCCTGCTCCCGCAACCCGAAGACGGGCAAGATCGTCCTTCGTTTCAACAAGGTGACCGATTAATCCCTGCAGGCGAGCGGCCCGCGGGAACGCCCGGACAGGGCCCGGATAAGGAGAGAAGACAAGCATGAAAACTTTGACCAGAGAGCGCAGCGAAGAGCTTAAGGCGCTGTGCCATCAGTTCCGCGTAGAGACGATCGAGCTGCTGCACAAGCTGCAGACCGGGCACACGGGAGGATCCCTCTCTGAGTGCGAGATTCTTGTCACCCTGTATATGGAATGCGCGAATATCACGGCCGAGAACCAGGACGCGCCGGACCGCGACCGGATCATCCTGTCCAAGGGACACGGCGCCCCGATGCTGTATCGCTGCCTTGCCGAGAAAGGCTTCTTCCCGGTGGAGGAGATGCAGACGCTTCGCCAGGTCGGCAGCCGCCTGCAGGGCCATCCCAACATGGCCAAGACGCCGGGCGTCGAGCTGTCCACGGGCCCGCTGGGCATGGGCCTTTCCGCCGGCAACGGCATGGCCTGCGCGAACCGGCTGATGGGCAACGAGGCCTACGTCTATGTGATCCTCGGCGACGGCGAGCTGGACGAGGGCACCATCTGGGAGGCGGCTATGACCGCGTCCAAGTTCAAAAATGACCGCCTGATCGCCATCGTCGACTGGAACAAGGTGCAGCTCGACGGGATGAGCGCGGACGTCATGCCGATCGGCGACCTGGCCGGCAAGTGGAGAAGCTTCGGCTGGAACGTGCTTGAGTGCGACGGCCACGACGTCGACAGTGTCTACAGCACCATCGAGACCGCGAAGGAGCTTTTGAACGGCCGTCCCACCGTGATTCTCGCGAACACGATCAAGGGCAAGGGCGTTTCCTTCATGGAGAACACGAACAAGTTCCACGGAAAAGCGATCACCGACGACGAGTACGAGCGTGCGATGAAAGAATTGGAGGTGCTGAGATAATGGCAGCGGCATTGCGGGATGTATACGGAGAGAGCCTGGTAAAATACGGCGTGCCGGATGAGAAGGTCGTCGTCCTGGACGCGGACCTTGCGACGAGCACGAAATCCGTTCTGTTCGGGAACGCCTGCCCGGAGCGGTTTTTCGACGTGGGCATCGCGGAGGCCGATATGGTCTCCATGGCGGCGGGCTTTGCCGCCAGCGGGTTTACGCCCTTCATCAATACCTTCGCCACCTTCGTGGCGAGCATCTGCGCGGTCAGCGCGAAGAGCCTGATCGCCTACTCCGGCCTGAATGTGAAGCTGATGGGCGGAAACAACGGCCTGACGGGCGGTTATGACGGATCCACCCACCACGGGATCGACGACATCAACGTGATGCGCGGCATCCCGAACATGCTGGTCATGTCCCCGAGCACCCCGGTCATGATGGACTGGATGGTGAAGACCCTCGTGCAGGATCACAAGGGGCCGGCCTACGTGAGCGTTTCCCGCCAGGGTGCCGGCGAGGTCTACGAGGAGGGCACCTCCTTCACGATCGGTCAGGCAAAGACGGTCCGCGAGGGCACGGACGCGACGATCATCGCCTACGGCCTCTGTGTGCCGAGGGCCCTGCAGGCAGCGGAAAAGCTGGCGCAGGAAGGCATCAATGTCCGTCTGGTCGACATGTTCACGATCAAGCCGATCGACCGCGCGGCGGTCATCAGCGCCGCGAAGGAGACGGGCGCCATCATCACGGCTGAGGAGCACTCGGTGATCGGCGGCGTCGGCACGGCAGTGGCCGAGGTCCTGACCGAGGAAGGCATCGCGGTGCCGTTTAAGCGGGTCGGTATTCAGGATACCTTCACGCAGAGCGGATCCTACGCTCAGCTCGTCGAGATCTATGGCGTCGGTGCGGACGGGATCGCGCAGGCGGTCCGGGAGACGGTCGCAAGGAAGTAAAGCGCAGAAGGGAGCGAGGAAATGAACGAGGAGATCAGAAAACTTTACAGAACAGCCTACGGTCTGCGCAAGGACGCAGTGGACATGGTATACCATGCCAGAACGGGCCACGCGGCTCCCTGCCTTTCCGAGGCGGATATTCTGACGGCCCTGTATTTCCATGTGATGAACCTGGATCCCGCCAACCCCCACTGGGCTGACCGGGACCGCTTCGTCCTCTCCAAGGGCCACGCGAGCCCCCTCTATTACGCGGTGCTCGCGCGCCGCGGCTATTTCCCGCCGGAAGACCTGATGGAATACCGCGGGCTCAACACCAAGCTGCAGGGGCATCCGGACATGAAGAAGTGCCCGGGCGTGGACTTCACCACAGGATCCCTCGGGAACGGCCTTGCCGGCGCCCTCGGCATGGCGCTGATCGGGAAAAAGGATAAGAAGGATTACCGCGTCTTCGCGGTCTGCGGCGACGGCGAGCTGGATGAGGGCATCATCTGGGAAGCGGCGACCTACGCGGGCAACGAGCACCTGGGCAGGCTGATCGTTTTTGTCGACAACAACGGCCTGCAGAGCGGCGGCGCCGTGGAGAAGATCCAGGATCTGGGCGACATCGCGGCAAGGTTCGAGGCCTGCAAATGGCACGCGCAGACCATCGACGGACATGATATGGAAGCGATCCTGGATGCGGTGGCGGAGGCGGAAAAGGTAACGGACAAGCCTTCGGTCATCGTGGCGAAGACCATCAAGGGCAAGGGCGTTTCCTTCATGGAAGGCCAGTACCTGTGGCATATGAAAGCACCGAACGACGAGCAGTACGCCATCGCCTGCGAGGAGCTGGAAAGGAAGGTGAAGGAATATGAGTGAAAGAATGGAATCGACCAGGACAGGCTTTGGCCATGCACTCCTTGAGATCGCGCAGGAGAGGGAAGATATCCTTGTCACCAGCGCGGACACCTACCGTTCCTTCGCGCTCGGCGAATTCGTCGAGCGATTCCCGGACCGGTACTTTGAGTTCGGCATCGCGGAGCAGTGCATGATCACGGCCTCGGCCGGCATGGCCTCCGAGGGCTACACCGTCTTTTCCGTCGGCTACAGCCCCTTCCTGTCCATGCGCGCGGTCGAGCAGATCCGCACCTTCTGCGCCTACACGAACCAGAACGTCAAGATCGTGGCGGGCCTGGGCGGCCTCTCCGGCGACACGGACGGCGTGACCCATCAGGGCACCGAGGACATCAGCATGATCCGCGCCATCCCGAACATGATGCTGGTCAGCCCGGCGGACTCTGTCGCCGCCCGCGCGATGACGAAGATGATCGCGGACATCAGGACGCCTGTTTACCTGCGGCTCGGCCGCGGCGCGACGCCCATCATCTACGATGAAGACCAGACCTTTGAGCTGGGCAAAGCGCTGACCGCCAGAGATTACGGCACGGACGCCGCCATCCTCGCGACGGGATACTGCGTGGGCGAGGCGATGAAGGCTGCCGACGCCTTAAAGGAACAGGGCGTAGGCGTGCGTGTGCTGGATTTCCACACGATCAAGCCCTTCGATACCGAGGCGGCCCTGAAGGCCTGCGCGGACTGCGGGAACATTGTGGTCGTCGAGGACGGCTCCATCTACGGCGGGCTGGCCGGCGCGGTCGCCGAGACCTTCGTGGAGAACGGCGCTGCCCCGAAGAAATTCAAACGGCTCGGCCTGACGACCTTCGGCACCACCGGGACCGTGCCGCAGCTGGCTGAGTTCTTCGGTCTGGACCGCAAGGCGCTGGAGAAGACAGTGAAGGATATGATTGGGTGATCAGGCGGCGCAGCCGGATGGTAAAACGGGGAAATCGCTTTATGGGCGGTTTCCCCGTTTTATGTACCTGGCCGGGGCTTTACAGCCCCCAGCTGTCGAGATGCTCTTTGATCCTTGAAAAGTCGATGCTGCATTCCCCGACGGAAATTCTGACAGGGATGGTATCGTCAAAAGAGTATGTCTCCGGGGCATAGTCCTCCTCGAAGAAATGGACCGTGACGGTTCGGTGCTTCGGATCGACGATCCAGTATTCCCGCACCCCGGCGCGGTGATATTTGTGCAGCTTCAGGATCATATCCTTCATCCGGGTAGAGGGGGAGAGGATCTCCACGCAAAGGTCGGGCGCTCCTTCGAAGCAGACGGATCGAAGATCGGATTCCGGGCAGACGACATATAGGTCCGGCTGAACCATGGTATAATTGTCGCGGTCAAGACGGACATCTGACGGAGCAAAAAAGACTGCGCAGGTATGATCACGCCTGTCCGCGCATTCGCGAAACTGCAGGTAAAGATCCCCGAGGATCATCTGGTGCGTCCTGGAGGGGGCGGCCATATCATAGAACACCCCGTCGATCAGTTCAACGCGGACGTCATCCGGGAGGGCGTAGTACTCCTCGACGGTATGAAGTTTTTCTTTCGAAACGGCCGCGTACTGAAAGGAGGCCTCCTGTGCGTACTGCGGAGCCGGCTCCTGTGCATACTGCGGAGCAGAAAGCCAGTCCAACGCGAGGCGGACAGCATCAAGTGTCAGTTTTCGCGGCGCTTTTGTTTTTCCGCTGAAGAGTTTTTGCAGGGTACTGACAGGGATCCCGGACTTCTCGGCGATCATCTTGTTCGTAAGACCAAGCTCAGTCTTTTTCTTCTTCATTTCTTCAATCGTCATACAGAGTCTCACTTCCTTTCTCAGATATGATACCATATCTGCAGGATGATGAAAGTCGTAAAAACGCTGAAAAAATGTATCAAAACGTTGCAAAAACACCATATGGCGTTTCTGCTTTTCGGTCCGCGACACGCTTTGGCCGGTCTACACTTCCTGTCCCTCGATGAAGACCTTCAGTACGCGGGTCTCTACTTCGAAGATGCTGCCGTCCGTCAGGAACAGGTCGGCGTCTTTTCCGACTTCCAGGGAGCCCACCCGGTCTGCGGCCCCGATGTGGCGGGCCGGGTTGATCGTGATCGCCTGCAGGGCGCCGAAGGGATCCATTCCCGCCTTGACGGCGAGGCCGGCGCAGAGCGCCAGATACTGCTGCTGGATGACCGGGGAGTCGGTGATGATGGAGACCTGGCAGCCCGCTTTCTGCAGGATGCCCGGCGTCGTCCAGCTCTTGTTGCGCAGCTCGAATTTGGAGGGATGCGTCATGGTCGGGCCGACGGCCAGGGGATAGTTTTCCTTTGCCAGATCGTCCGCGATCAGATGTCCTTCCGTCACATGCTCGAGGGTCAGCTTCAGGCCGAATTCCTTCGCGATGCGGATGGCGGTGAAGATGTCGTTTGCCTGGTGCGCGTGCGCCTTGAGCGGCATTTCGCCCCGGACTACGGGACCAAGGGCCTCCAGCTTCATGTCGAAGGGCGGAAGCTTGCTCTCATCATCTCCGGCCGCCTTCTTTTTGCGGTCGTACTCTTTTGCCTTAAAGAGCATCTCGCGCAGCAGCGCGGCGGTGCTCATGCGGGTAGAGTCGCATTTGTCGCGGTAGCAGCGCTTCGGGTTCTCACCGAAGGCACACTTCATCGCGTTTTCAGGGATCACCGTCATGTCATCGATCCGCGTTCCCACCGTCTTGACTACCGTAAAGGTGCCGCCCAGCACGTTGGCGCTGCCCGGGCCGACACAGATCGTCGTAACGCCCGCTTTCCTTGCTTCCGCGATCGCCTCGTCGAAGGGCTGGAAGCCGTCGATCGCCCGCAGCTGCGGAGAGACGATATCGTTCATTTCATTATAATCCTGTCCTTCATAGCCGATGTTCGACCCGTCAAGGCCGGTGTGTCCGTGCGCCTCGACAAGACCCGGCCAGACCTCAAGACCGGATGCGTCGACGATCCCGGCGCCGTCTGCGGGAAGATCTTTCCCGATCGCGGCGATCTTTCCGTTCTCAATGGCAATATCCGCGGTATAGGGCTCCGCGTGGACCGCGTCGTGAATACGGCCGTTTCTGATGATCAGCATATGGTACCTCCTCAGGTTTTCTTTGTGTTTCACTGCATTTCGTACTATATCATCTGCCGTTGGGAAATACAACGATATCTGTGCCTGTTCCGGCTCGTTATGGATGGCGCTGATGGCAGCTTCTCTTGCCGTGATGGCCGCAGCGATGGCAGCGGGCAGAAAGAGAAAGGCCGAAAGGTAAACGATCTTTTTTGAGCGGGCCCGCAGGGTTCGAACCTGCCGGCAGGGCTCATTGCACTGATTTAATCGGGCGTTTCGGCTGACGATACCCGCCGTATCTGGTAAAATAAACATATCGTGAATAAAACCATTGCAATTTCAGGAAGGGAAACGACCAATGAAAAAGAGAATTGTATGTTTTGGTGACTCTAATACATGGGGATACAGGGCGGGGATCGGCGGCCGGTTTGACGAGAACACCCGCTGGACGGGACGGCTGCAGAAACTGCTGGGAGATGAGTATGTGGTGGTCGAAGAGGGGCAGAACGGCCGCACCACGGTTTTTGAAGACCGGGTGGAAAACCGCATGGCCGGTCTGGATTACCTGTGGCCGTGCATGGAATCCCAGTCCCCGTTTGACCTGATCATCATTATGCTGGGCTGCAACGATACCAAAACGTACTTTGGCGCGACGGCCAGAAATATCGCAGACGGGGCGGCAAGGCTGGTTCGCATGGCTGCGGCATCTTCCTTCGGCCCGGAGAACGGGCATCCGCAGGTGCTGCTGGTGGCGCCCGCAAGAATCGAGTTCAATGAGACGCTGGACGGGCTTTTCGGGGAGCAGTCCGCCGAAAAGAGCAAAGGTTTTTCCAAGGAATTTGCGAGAGCTGCGCAGGAGACGGGATGCCATTTCTTCGATGCTTCGACCTGTGCGGAGCCGAGCCCGGCGGACGGCCTGCATCTGACGGAAGAGTCCCACGCCGCGCTGGCGCAGGCGCTGTGCAGAGAAGTGAAGGCAATTCTGGGATAAATTCAGAAGC
>CAMOKZ010000084.1 GCA_946618155.1 uncultured Lachnospiraceae bacterium
CAGAGGATGAGCACCACGCTCACCCGCATCTTCCGGTCTTCACCGGAAAGAGCCTTCGCCGTCCCGTCCGGCCTTGCCTTCTTCAGGCACACGACCCCGAGACCCGAGAGGGACCTCGAGAGCACGGGGACCCCGGCGTAGAGCACAAGCGCCTCGTGGTCCATCTGCGCAAAAGCGCCCAGGGCAAGGGTAAAATACACGCAGGCCGTGATCACCGCAAAGGCGCCGGCCCGGCTGTCCTTTAAGATCTCCAGCCGCTTTTCGGGCGTACACCAGGCCGCCAGGGCGTCGGCCGTATCCAGCAGGCCGTCCAGGTGGATGCCGCCCGTGATCAGCACCGGCAGGACCGCAAGTCCCGCCCCGCGGAGCACCCCCGAAACGCCGCGCCATGCGCAGAAAAGATCCCATAAAACCAGGACCGCGCCGACCACGGCGCCGATCATGGGGAAAAAGCAGAGCACATATCTGCGGTTCTCCCCGGTCCACTCGACCTGGGGCACCGGGATCCGCGAATACATGGAGAAGGCGATCAAAAGCCCCTGCAGCAGATTTTTCATCCTCACGCTCCGTCAGCCGGGATGTTATCCCTTGATTTTCAGCGGGATGCCGGCCACGACCTCCCATACCTCGTCGGCAAGCTGCCCGAGATAGGCGTTCACCCCGCCGAGCAGGGCGATCCAGCGCTGCGTCGTTTCATCATACCCGCCGCCGTCCGAGAACACCTCGTTCGTCACAATAACCAGATTATCACATTTCTCCCGCAATCTGTCAATTCCTGCCTGGATGCGCGCCGCCGCGCCCTCCGGGCCCCGGGGCGCCATGAACATCTCGTTCGCCGCAAGGTTTGACATGCACTCGAGAAGGACCGTGCGGCCGCTCTTCTCCGCCCAGCCCTGCGCTTCACCGGCAAGGTCAAAGGGCCGCTCAACGGTGCGAAACCCCAGCGGGGCGCGCCGCTCCCGGTGCTTCCTTATCCTGTCCAGGCTCTCCTCGTCCCGGGACGCCATGGTGGCCAGGTAGATCATCTCTCCCCTGCCCAGCGCCGCGGCCCGCTCCTCCGCATAGGCGGACTTGCCGCTCCCGCTGCCGCCTGTCACAACAATGATCATGTATTATCCTCCGATCGCCCCCGGCTGGGTTTAAATGAGCCATGCGGGCAGGTTCGAGCCCTGCGGGCTCTCACTGCCGCGGCATTCGCCGTATGTGGGCAAGATGGCTGTCAGGCATCTGTGAGCAAGCTCCCGATGCCTTCAGCCATCTTGCCCCCGCATGGCTCATTGCTCGCGCAAAACGGCGGCCGGGTCTCCCCTGCCGCCGCCAGGTATGGCTGATATTCTCTTATCTCTGCCAGGTCTTAAAGAATACGTGGTCGCCGATCTTGTCGTAGGCCGACTTCATGCCGAGCCTCTGGTAGGCGCCCTGCGTCATAAAGAAGACGTAGCCCTGGAGATTGATCTTTTTCCCGTCGACGGTAACCGTGTAGGTTCCCTTATTGTACATCGACATGACTTCCTTCGCCGCCTTTTTCGCGCTGGCGGTGATCCGGCTCTGGTCCTTCAGGACGCTGGTCAGCGCGCCGTCGAAGGTCGGGGAGAACTGGGATGTCTGGTAGACCACCTCGCGCAGCTTGGACGGAAAGCTTGCGCTGCGCATGCGGTTCGTGATCACAATGCCGACGCCGAGCTGCCCGTAGTAGGGCTGGTTGCCCGCTTCGCAGTAGATGATCGCCGCAAGCAGGGTCTCGTCGTTCACGTAAGGATCGGAATAATAGGTGGACTGCACGGAGGCCGTCGTGGTCGGCGCCTTGGAGCCGTTCACCACCTTGCCCTTGCCGTTTTCATCGAATTTATACTTGGTGCCGTCGATCGTCTTGGTCACTCCGGTCACCTTCTTGCGCGTGGAGGGATCGAAATAATACCAGGTGCCGTCGAGCTGCTGGAGGCCGGAGAGGCTCTTGCCGTCGCTGCCCACATAGCGGGCGCCGATCCATCTGTTCGTCAGCACATAGCCGTCCGGGCCGACGTAGCGTCTGCTCACCCAGACCTTCGTGCGCATCGCGCCGGTCTTGCCGAAGTAATACTTTTTGCCGCTGATCGTGACAAAGGCCTTGGAGATCATTTTGCCCGTCTTCTTCGCGAAATAGTAGGTATTCGAGCCGATCCTGTGCTTGCCGCGCAGCATGGCGCCGTCAGAGCCGAAGCCGTAGAAGCTTCCGTTTATCTTGACTCTGCAGTTCGTATAGATGATTCCCGTCTTTGAGCAGAAGTACTTCTTTCCGCCGGAGACCAGCCAGCTGGATTTTAAGATCTTCCCTGAGGACGTGACAAAGTATTTTCCGGATGCGTTCGTCTTCCAGCCTGCCTGCGCGGCCGCCGAAAGCATCAGCGTCAGCACGAGGGCCAGCAGAATGGCGGGAAAAACTCTTCGTTTCATGGCTGCATTCACCCCTTATCAAAATATTACAAATATGTTAAACATTTGTTTCATTATAGTGTAATATGTTACGCATGTCAAGGGGTGTACGCGAAGGCCCGCCCTGCCGGGCAAAACCGGTCAGGACGGGCCTGGGCTTTCTTTATATTGTGCGGACTCGGGCGTTTACTCGCTCATCAGCCGCTCTCTGCAGGCCGCGAGTTTTTCCTTCTCATCGGCCGGCATTTCGGGATACTGCGGATCGATCTTCCGCAGGGCGTCAAGCACCGCCTCGGAAACGAGGTAGCGCGTGTACCACTTCTGGTCGGCAGGCAGTACATACCAGGGCGCCTCCTTCGTCGCGGTGGCGTTCACCGCGTCCTCGTAGGCCTTCTGGTATTTGTCCCACAGGTCCCTCTCATCAAGATCCCCGGAGGAGAACTTCCAGTTCTTTTCCGGCTTGTCGATGCGCTCCAGGAAGCGCTTCTTCTGCTCCTCCTTCGAGACATTCAGAAAGATCTTGACGATCCGGTAGCTGTTGTCGTAGAGGTATTCCTCAAAATGGCGGATATGCCGGTAGCGTTTCTCAAAGAATTCGTCATCCGGCTGGCCGGTCACCCGGTCCGCCATATGGTACGACCGGTTGATGTCGTGCACCCTGACCACCAGGACGTCCTCGTACTGGGAGCGGTTGAACAGCGAGATCTTTCCTCTGGCGGGAACGCATTTGTGGATGCGCCACAGGAAGTCATGGGCAAGCTCCTCGCCGGAGGGCGATTTGAAGCTGTATACGTCGATTCCCTGGGGATTGATCCCCGACAGGACATGTTTTACCGTGCTGTCCTTGCCCGCCGCGTCCATAGCCTGGAGCAGGATGATCAGTCCCTCCCTGCCGTCCGCGTACAGGCGCTCCTGCAGCTCGGCGATCTCCTCCTGGTTGCGCTTTGTCTTCTCCAGGATCTCCTCTTTGTCCGCCCCGTCCTTCCTGCTGTCTGTCGGCATCTTTTTCAGGTCGAGCTTTTTCGTGCCGTCAAACCGGTATTTTTTCAGGCTCATCCGGATGCCTCCTTTTCCTGTCCGTCCTCAGCTGCGATGCAGCGGATCAGTTCCCGTCGGTATCGTAGGGCGCCAGGGTCGTATAGGCTTCGTCGGTGATATTGACAACGGTAAAGAGCAGGTTGACGCAGGTCGTTCCCGCGCTCTCGGGCGTGATCTCGGCATCGACCTTGGCGGTCACCGTGTCATCATAGTCGTCCGCATAGAAGCAGACAAACTTGTAATCCGCGTTGACCTGGTTGAGGGACGGGTATAACTGATCGATGGCGGAACCGTCATACTTGATCACATCCCAGACGCGCACGCTGACGCGGTCCAGATCCTGGTCGAAGAACCAGATGGTCTTGATGGCCGACATATTGTCGCCGTTGAAGCTGACCTCCACTCTCTCATCCCCGTCATTGTCCACGCCCTTCCAGGTGTAGCGGAGCTGTTCAGCGTCCATGGCATCCAGGAAAGCCTGGGTGGTGGAGTACTGAGCCGTAACGGCAAGGGCCTGCATCGGCATGCAGGCAGCAATTCCGGCAAGAAGCAGAGCGGCAAGTCCTTTTTTCATCATCTTTTTCATAGTCGTTTCCTCCTTTAACCAGAAAACATTCGTCAAAAAGCCGAAAATGCACGATGATGTCATGCTATTTCTATGATATACTGCCAAGGCCTTTCTGTCAAACCCCTTTGCCCTGTTTCTCTCCTTTACCGTACTTTCCGTCCGGTCACTTATTTCCCGTCAGGCAGGACCCTGCGCATCACGATCAGGGTCACCAGCATCAGCACGATGGCGATGGGCAGCGCAATGACAGCATTGGGCACAAAGCCCGCGATCACATAGCTGACAAAGCTCACCGCGGCGACGGTCATCGCGTAGGGCAGCTGGGTCGAAACGTGGGTAACGTGGTCACACTGCGCGCCTGCGCTGGCCATGATCGTGGTATCCGAGATCGGCGAGCAGTGATCCCCGCAGACCGCGCCGGCCATGCAGGCCGAGACACAGACAACGCCCAGCGGCTCCGTCAGCGGGAACACGCTTAAGGTGATCGGGATCAGGATGCCGAAGGTGCCCCAGGAGGTACCCGTCGCGAAGGAGAGCCCGACCGCGATCAGGAAGATGATGGCCGGCAGGAAGATCCGGAACGTGCCCGCGGATCCGGTCACGACCATCTTCACGAATTCCTTCGCGCCCAGAGAATCGGTCATGGCCTTGAGGCTCCAGGCAAAGGTCAGGATGAGGATGGCCGGCACCATGGCCTTGAAGCCCTCCGGAATGCTCTCCGTGATCTCTTTAAAGGAAAGCACCCTTCGCAGCAGATAATAGACAAAGGTAATGACCAGCGTGACCGCGGAGCCGAGCATGAGGCCCACGGAGGCGTCGGAATTAGAGAACGCGTCGATGAAATTCGTCCCCGAGAAGAAGCCGCCGGAGTAGATCATGCCGACCACACAGGAGACGATCAGGACGACGATGGGGATGATCAGGTCGGCCACTTTGCCCTTCGGATTGCCCGTCTGGACACTCTGGTCCGCCATGCTGCGCATGCCCGAGAAGATATCGCCCTTCTCTCTCGCGTTCTTCTCGTGTCTGGCCATCGGACCGTAATCCATGTTGGTCAGGGCGAGGAACAGCATCATGATGATGGTCAGGATCGCGTAGAAGTTGAACGGGATGGCCCGGATGAACAGATGCAGGCCGTTGCCCTCCTCCACGTAGCTGGCCACCGCGGCGGCCCAGGAGGATACCGGCGCGATGATGCAGACAGGGGCTGCCGTCGCGTCGATCAGGTAGGCAAGTTTTGCCCGGGAGATCCGGCTCTTGTCCGTCACGGGACGCATGACCGAACCGACCGTAAGGCAGTTAAAGTAATCATCGATGAAGATCAGGACGCCCAGCGCGATCGTCGCGATCTGCGCGCCGGCCCTCGTTTTGATCCGCTCGGAGGTCCACCGGCCGAAGGCGGCTGATCCGCCGGCCTTGTTCATCAGGCTGACCAGGATGCCCAGAATGACCAGGAAGACCAGGATGCCGACGTTGTAGGGGTCAGAAAGGGAAGCCACGATGCCGTCATTGAACACATGGGTCAGGGTCCCTTCAAAGCCGAACCCGGAATACAGAAGTCCGCCCACCAGAATGCCCACGAACAGGGAGGAATAGACCTCCTTCGTGATCAGGGCAAGCGCGATCGCGATGACCGGCGGCAGCAGCGCCCAGAAAGTCTTGTAGAACGGTCCCCCTGATGCTTCCGCCTCAGCCGCAAGCGCCTTGCAGGAAAACACGGGAGCGGCAAGAAGGCCCAGCAGGGCGCCCGCAGCCGGCATGGTCCGTTTTCTTGATCTTTTGCTCATGATACCTGCTTTCTCCATCCCCTCAGATGGTATGTATATTTATTCATTCACCAGTATATTTAAAGGGGTAGAGAAAGTCAATCCTCGCCTCCGCCAGGGGCGGAAAAAAACAGGAACAGTCCTGTTCCTACTCGTAAATATCCTCCGGATACAGGTACTTCTCGTCCGCGCCCTCATCCACCCAGGGACCGCCGTTCTCATAGAGGTACTCCTCAACGAAGGCGTGGGTGAAGCGCCGGCCCTTCGCCGCCGGCACGCTCTGCCGGTCCCAGGTGTGGGTCCGGGTAAACTCCTCGTCGGTCTTCATCAGTCCGCCCAGATATACGCCCTCCTCCCCGAGGGAGATGGTCGCGTCCACATGGTAATACATCCCGTCCAGCCGCACGAGGTTCCACATATGTCCGATCGCGTCGCGCTCCTTCAGCGTGCCGCTCACGCAGCGGCATTCGATCCCGGCCTCGCGCATCAGGTAATAGAAGGCCCAGGCGACGCCGGCGCAGATTCCTCTTCTTTCCACCAGCGGGCCGTAGGCCAGATGGGGCACCGGGTCATCAGGCATAGCCTCCGGGTCCGCCGCGGCCGCATCGTAGGCGGCGTGGTCGTACCGGCACTCCTGCATCAGCCAGGAGAGGGCCAGGAAGGGACGGACAAAGGCGGGGGCGCAGGCCCTGCCGAGGATCTGCTTCCAGATCCGCTTCGCCTCAAAGGAGGCCCGGCTTTTGTACCCTGAGAGGGTCTGCGGGTCCGCCATGAATTTCGGCCGGATCCGGATGAGCTGACAGGGGCTGATGCCCTCAAACCCCATCTGGCTCCCCTCCCAGCCGCAGCTTCCCTCCAGGGATGCGCCGAGGGAGGCCGCCTTCTCCCGAAGGACCTTAAGGTGCCGCTCCGGGTCTGCCGTGACCAGCGGACGCCTGAGCATCTCCTCGGGACCGGGCCGGTCGGCGTCCGTGAGCACGTCCTCAAGCTTTTCCGGTGCGTCCTCCCGGCAGCGCAGGGTCACGTCGTAGGTATAAAAGATCTGCACCAGCCCCGTCTTCTGGTAACTTGCCTCCCAGGATTCCAGGAAGGCGAGCAGCCTGGGGTCCTTCTGCAGCGCCCTGGCAAAAACCTTCTCCAGGGAACCTGCGCAGCGCTCCAGCCTGACCTGCGGCGATTTTGCCGCAATGGCCGCCGCTAGCCTGTCCTCCGGTGACATTCCCCCTGCCATCCTTTATCTTCCTCCTCTCTTCCGGTTCAGTCCAGCGCCCTGCTCTGCCAGTCCAGGATAAAGGCGCCGTCGTAGGCCGCGATCGGCTCATACCGGTAATCCGTGGTGAAATCCCCGCTCCGCTTCAGGACGAAGGTCATCTCCGACCAGTCGTCGCCCGCCGCCGCGCAGTGCTCGTGGAGCCGGTGCGCCGCGTCCTCGGCCGCGCGCAGGGATCCGCGCATCGACCGCTGCTTCCATGCCTTCTCCATCAGGTCAGTTTCCTCCCTGCCCGCGCTGGCGATCACCTGCATCCTGGAGGTGCGGTCCTCGCCGGTGAGGAAATACCCGACCGTCACCCTGTCCCAGTTCTCCGGGAGGATCTCCATCAGCGCGCCGGCGATCTCGGTCAGCAGTGCCTGCATTTTCTCCTTATCCTCTCTCACGGTATCAGACATATCCTACGCTCCTTTCTTATTGTCGAAGTGCTTGTAGTCGTACCACGTCGTCCCGTCGGGCTCCGTGACCTTGTAGTCGACGTCGATGCTGTCGGGCCGTTTCCCGTTATCGGGATAGGACACGTCGATGTTCACCTCGACGCTGTTTCCCTTTTTCAGCTCTCTGGCCCATTCCCCCTCCATCGCCTTGTAGTCGCCCCGGTTTACCTGGGCGTCCATCGGCACGATGTTGTCGACCTTGGATGAGCCGTTGAACCTCGCCGCGATCAGGTGGCCGCCGTCGTCCGTATCCAGGCGGTCCTCGCCGCCGGCTTTGCGCTGGTGATCGGGGTTGCGCTTCCCGTTCTCCAGCTGCAGCTTTCCTTCGCAGTGCTCGATCCTGCCGCGGTCGTCCGTCTCGTAGCGGTAGCCGTTCACCTCGTAGCTCTCGTTGGCTTTCAGCTCGTAGGCGCTGTCAAAATGGCTCTCTGCCGACGACTCCTCCGGGTTCTCCTGCTCCGGCGTGTCATTTTCCAGATCCTCATTTCTCTCCTCATCCGGATTATCCGTCATGGACACTGTATCACCTCCCTGCCATCTTTGTGAACCATCCGCTTTCCCTCAGGAAAAGAACGGCGTTGGTAATGCCGAAGCCATCGGTATACGCCTGGGCATAGCGCATGAGCAGAAGCGGGTAGAGCCGGTCAAAATACTGCGCTTTGCAGGACTCTGCCGGCCACCGGTACACGCCGGCCGGATCACACTCGAGAGGCATGACCAGGTATTTTTCCACGCCCGCCCGCACCTGTTTTTCCCAGGAGACGGCCGCCGTCTTCTGCCTGCGGTCCATCTTCTCGAACCCGTCCAGTTCTTCATTGACCCGTTCCGGGGTGAAGATCCGCATGATGGCGGAAAGGCCGAGCAGGTCCAGGGTAAAATCGAGGAAGCGCACCAGCAGCTCCTTCTCATTTCTCTCCTTCAGGAGGGTATCGTTCTCCTCCAGAAAGACCTGGACAGCCTCCAGCAGCTCCTGCTCCTTGTCCGCGGGAAGCG
>CAMOKZ010000085.1 GCA_946618155.1 uncultured Lachnospiraceae bacterium
TTTTCCGCTTCCCTCTGCTCCTCTGCATTGTTGTAGAGGTGGCAGGCGCAGAAATGGCCGGGCTCGACTTCTTTCCACTTGGGTACGGCGTGCTTGCACACTTCCATGCACTTCTCGCAGCGGGTGTGGAACTTGCATCCCGCCGGCGGGTTGGCCGGGCTGGGGATGCTGCCCTTTAAGATGATACGGTTGATCTTGACGTCCGGATCCGGCACGGGGATGGCCGAAAACAGGGCCTTCGTGTACGGATTGAGCGGGTTCGCGAAGATCTTTTCCGTCTCGGCGTATTCCACCATGCTGCCCAGGTACATGACGCCCACGGTGTCGGAGATGTGCTCCACGACCGAGAGGTCATGCGAGATGAACAGGTAGGTCAGGCCGAATTCCTCCTGCAGCTGCTTGAGCAGGTTGATGATCTGCGCCTGGATGGACACATCCAGCGCGGAGACCGGCTCGTCGCAGACGATGAAGTCCGGCGCGAGGGCGAGGGCTCTCGCGATGCAGATCCTCTGGCGCTGGCCGCCGGAGAATTCGTGCGGGTAGCGCTCCTTGTAATAGGAGGGCAGGCCGCAGACGTCCATGACCCTGGTGATGTAGCTGTCAAACTCGGACGGGTCCACGATGCCGTGCTCTCTTACCGCCTCGCCGATGATCTCGCCCACCGGCAGACGCGGGGAAAGGGAGGAATACGGATCCTGGAAGACCAGCTGCATGCGCGGGCGCATTCTGCGCAGCTGCTCGCGGTTAAGGGCGAACACATCCTGTCCGTCAAAGATGACGTCGCCGGCCGTCTTTTCCTGCAGGCGCAGGATGGTGCGGCCGCAGGTGGATTTGCCGCAGCCCGACTCGCCCACCAGACCCATGGTCTGTGTCTTGCGGATGGAAAAGCTGACGCCGTCCACCGCCTTTACGTTCCCGATCGTGCGGCGGAAAAAGCTCGACTTGATCGGGAAATACTTTACCAGATTTTTTACCTGCAGGATCTCCGGCTGTGACGCAGCTGCGCCGCCGGCATTTTCCCGCAGAGCACTTCTTTTTTCTTCTGTCATCATGCTCTCCTTCCCGGTCGGTTACAGCGTGTTCACATCCACAGATTTCGGGAAGCCGAGGACGGTCCCTTCATCCATGTAATTCCAGCAGGATACGATATGCGTCGGACTGATCCTGATCTCAGGCGGATATTTGCCCTTGCACCGTTCGCACTGCATCTCGCAGCGGTCACGGAAATAGCAGTAGTCCGGCATCGCGACCGGATTGGGCACGCTGCCCGGGATATTGTAGAGCTTGTCTACCTTCTGTCCGACCACCGGTTTGGATCTCATCAGGCCGATCGTGTAGGGATGGGCCGGATGATGGAAGATCTCGTCCGCCGTGCCTTTTTCCACGACGCGGCCGGCGTACATGACAACCACATAGTCGGCCATGCCCGCAACAACGCCCAGGTCATGGGTGATCAGCATGATGGAGGACTGCAGACGGTCCTTCAGGTTCTGCAGCAGATCCAGGATCTGCGCCTGGATGGTCACATCCAGGGCCGTCGTCGGCTCATCGGCGATGATCAGCGACGGTGAGCAGGCCAGAGCGATCGCGATGCAGATGCGCTGGCGCATGCCGCCGGAAAGCTCGTGGGGGTACATCTCATAGACGCCCTCTTTGTTGGCGATGCCGACCAGCTCGAGCATCTCGAGGGTGCGCGCCTTCACGTCAGCCTCGCTCATCTCCGGGTTGTGCAGCTCAATGACCTCATTGATCTGCTGGCCGATCCGGAAGACCGGGTTCAGGGCCGTCATCGGCTCCTGGAAGATCATGGAGATCCGGTTGCCGCGGATCTTTTCCATGATGGAATTCGGCGTGTTGACGATGTTGTAGGCGCTGCCGTCTCCCTTGTTGAAGCGGATCTCGCCGCCCACCGTCTGGCCGCTCGGCCGCTGCAGCAGCTGCATCAGGGACAGGCTGGTCACGGACTTGCCGCAGCCGGACTCGCCCACGATGCCCACCGTGGAATGGCGCGGCACCGAGAAATTCACGCCGTCCACCGCCTTCACGACGCCCACGTCCGAGAAGAAATAGGTACATACGTTATCGAACTCGACAATGTTGTTCGGGTCCTTCATCTGTGTGGTGTAGAGCCGCTCGTCGCGGGCAGCGTCCGCGCGCGCCTTTTCCAGCTTCCTGGTCACGCGGCGGTTGAATTTTGTGATCCTTCTGGCCTCGCGGCCGGAAATATAGGATCCGTTCTTTTCATGTTCTGCCATATTCCGCGCCCCTCCTTACCGTTTCGCCTTCGGGTCATAGGCGTCTCTGAGACCGTCGCCGACAAAGTTGAAGGCGATAACGGTCAGGCAGATCAGCAGACCTACAGGGATCCAGATGAATGCATAATGTGCCATCGCGGATGCGGAGGACACAGAGTTGATGATGGTGCCCCAGGTCGCCAGCGGATGCTTTACGCCAAGGCCCAGGAAAGAAAGCGTCGACTCGGTCAGGATGACGCCGCCGAGGCCCATCGTCGCCGTAACGATCAGCTGCGGCATGACGTTCGGCACCAGGTGCCGGAAGATGCGCGCCCTGATCTTGATGCCGGTCGCCTCCGTCGCCACCATGAATTCCTGCTCGCGCAGCGAGAGGATCTGCCCGCGCACAAGTCTGGCCACGCCGGCCCAGCCCATCAGGCCAAGAGCCGCCATCATCACCATCAGGCGAAGGTAGGTGTCCATGCGCATCGCGTCCATCATCGCGCCGAGGATGATCATGATCGGCATCATCGGCAGGCAGTAGAACACGTCGACCAGACGCATGATCAGGTTGTCGACCCAGCCGCCGAAGTAGCCGGCGATGCCGCCCATGATGACGCCCAGGAAGGTCTCGATCAGGACGACCACAAAGCCGACCATCAGGGAGACGCGGCCGCCGTACATCACACGCGCCAGTACGTCAAAGCCGTCGCCGTCCGTACCGAGCACATGCTTTGAAGAAGGCGGCGCGAACATATCGATCACGTAGTTGATCTGGTCGCAGTTGATCACGTACTCGCCCTCGAGGCGCTGCGTGATCTTCATCGTGGTCTCGGACAGGATGAAGTTTCCGTCGTCGTCCGTGGCGTAGGAGCCGTCCTCATTCTGCATGGGGATCTCGGCGTCCAGCGTATCGCTCATCACGCCGCCGGCCTTCATCTCCTCCACCTTCGCGGCCAGCGCCTTCTTCAGGTCGTAGGCCATGGTATCCTCGCCGGAATAGCGGCGGATGGAGAACAGACCGAACTCGGCGTACTCATTGCCCGCCTCGTCGCGGACAAGAAGCATATCCTCGCCGTCCTGCTCGATGGTGTAGGAAGCGCCGTCCGCCTCAAAGGAAGCGGGATACGTGCCGCCGGCCGCCGCCGACAGCGCTGCCGGGCGAAAGTCAGCGGAGACCTTGCCGCCGGCTTCGTAGGTATCCACGGTAAAGTTCGTGTAGATCTTCGCGGGAGCAGCTTCGCCCGCCGCGAACACGTCCGCGCTGGCGCCCTTGCTGCTGATCACATAGGTCACGCCGCCCTCAGCAAAAGAGGTCTCTCCCGCTGCGATCGCCGCAGCAAGGCTGTCCTCAAATTTTCCGCCGGGCTCTTTGCCCTCGTAGGTGATGCCGTTCGCCGTCGTGAAAATATCGAAGGTCTTGGGCTTTGCGCCCTTTTCAAATGTGTAGGTCACGCCGTCCGCCTCAAAGCTGCCGGCAGCACCCTTCACATTCTTCGCCGCGGCCTCGGCAAGGCCGGGGATCTCATCGCCCTCCGCCTCGAAGGACTTGCCGATCATGGAATATGTGCCCACTTTGACCGTGCTCTCGCCGGCGCTGCAGACCTTTTCCATCTCCAGCACAGAAAGGGTATAGATGTGCGGCGCCTCCTCGCGGATCACGTAGCCGCCCTCCTCGCCGAAGACCGTCATCTCCGTCTCGCCCGCGGCGATCATCTTTTTGATATTGCTGTTCATGGCGTTGTCGACGGGACGCTCCACGGTAAGGGAATCATCCGTGACATAGCCATTATAGCCCGTGTTCTCCTTCGCCAGCGCGTAGTTGACATTCTGCGGCTGGAAGGTATAGAAGATCTGCTTCTGCCCGTAGGCATAGAACAGCGGACCGACAAAGGAAAACAGGAACAGGAAGATCAGGATGCCCGCGCCGAACACCGCCAGGCGGTTGCGGATAAACCGCTTGAACACCTGCATGCCGGGCGAAAGCACCTTGACGCGGCTCACATCGTCCAGCGCCATATGGTCCCCTGTCTGCGTGCTTTTCCGATTTTTCAGAACCTCATTGAGATTATAGGATGCCATCTGCTGCGCCTCCTTTCTCAGCTCAGCCGTACGCGCGGGTCAACCACGGCGTACAGCAGGTCGGAGATCAGGTTGCCGAGCAGCGTCAGGATAGAAATAAACGCCAGATAGAACATGATGAAGGGGATATCGCCCTGCGTCATCGATGTGTAGGAGGCGTAACCGATCCCGCGGATGGAGAACAGGGTCTCCGTGATCAGGGCTCCGCCGAACAGGGACGGCAGCGAGCCGCCGAGCGAAGTCACCAGAGGGATCAGCGTATTGCGGAAGGCATGGTAATTGATGACCTTCTTTTCCGGAACGCCCTTCGCGCGGGCAGTACGGATATAGTCCGAATTGAGTACCTCCAGCATATTGGTCCTCGTATAACGCATCAGGCCGCCGATGCTGATGACCGTCAGCGTGATGGCGGGCAGCACAAAGTGCTTCGCCACATCGAGGAACTTCCCGAAGGAAGACAGATTCATATAATTGCGGCTCTGCATGCCGCTCAGATCAAACCATCCCAGCTTGACGGAGAAAACGTACTTGAGGATAGTGGCCAGGAAGAACGTCGGCATCGAAATACAGACCATCGAGACCACCGTCGTAAAGTAGTCCGTAAAGCTGTACTGTTTTCGCGCCGCCGTTATCCCGAGTGGGATGGCGATCAAAATCTCCAGGATAAATGAGATCAGGCCCAGGATAAAACTGTACCAGACCGTATTGTGGAATTCCTTCGTGACCGGGATGGTCCAGGACCAGCTGTCGCCCCATTTGCCGGAGACGGCGCTTTTCACCCAGGTCAGATAACCGCGGACCACGCCCTGATCCATGCCGTACTGGGCATTCAGGTCAGAGAGCCACTCCTGGTAGCTTTTGGTGGCGCCGGGGCGCGAGGCAAGCTCCCTCGCTTTCGTCTCGATATATCCGCTCGGCATGTTGTACATCAGGATGTAGATGATGAACATGACGAAGAACAGGATGATCGAACTGTATAAGATACGCTTGAGAGAATATTTTAGCATGATGATATCCAGCTTTCTGTTTAAGTGTTCGAAAAGGACAGGACGCAGGCCATAAGGCCGCGCCCTGTCCCCGAACCGCCTTGCGGGAACTGCCAGCGTGTGCTTCACAGGCCGGGCATGCCGGCTGTGAAGACTGCATTCGCTTTACTGCAGATCCAGCGTATTGATCTCAGCGTACCATCCCCAGTACGGTGTCATATCCTGCGGCAGGGTATCGATCGCGACACGCTCTGCGGAAGCGACCGTGCAGTCCTTGCGCTGATACAGCGGAAGCTCGCAGCCCCAGTCCATGATGATATCCATGGCGTCTCTGTAGATGGACTTACGAAGCTCGGTGTCGGCGCTGGAGCGGCCTTCTTTGATGAGGGCATCCAGTTCCGGATCGTCAACGGAATAATGGTTGGAGTTCGTGCCGTTGCCGTGCGCGTTCTCACTGGAGTAGACCTGGGTCATATCCGGGTCGACCGTGGACTGCCATGCGGCCGCCCACATCATGGCGGTGTTGCCCTCGAGGGCGTTGTTCCAGGTATCGGTTCCTACGTCATTGACCTGCAGCTTGATGCCCAGCTCTTCAAGAACCTGGGAAGCTGCCACGGCAACGCCGTAAGCCGGGTGATCCTGCTGGCCCTGGCCGGGGATCATCACTTCGTAGCTCTGTTCCACATCCGTGAACTTGCCGGCGGCTTCATCATAGGTGAAGCCTGCTGCCTTGAAGTAGCCGATGGCGGCTTCCTTCGCGGCTGCGTAGCGCTCTTCCTCACTCATGGAAGAGGTGTAGATCGGGTTGCCGTCGACATCGACGGAGTAAGCAGCCTGATAACCCTCGTCGGCAGGCTTCGGCGCCGCCCAGGAGGTGTTGGAGATCGGGTACTGGATGACAGAAGCGCGATCGCCGTAGTAAGAGTTGATGACCGTGTCACGATAGACGGAAAGCAGGGTCATGAAGCCCTTGCGCAGCGCCTTGGAGGCGTCGGAGCCGGGCTCGCCGTTCACGTTGACCAGATCGGCGTTGATGCCGAGATAGCCGTATCCGCGGTAGTCGATCAGGACGGTGTGCAGCGTATCGCCCTGAAGCTCGCCATTGCTGTTCGCGTCCTGGATAGCCCTGACGGTCTCATCGTTGATGGACGGCTTGGCGATATCGAAGGAACCGCTCACGATGCCCGGCACATAGTCGGAATCGATGCTCTCCTGCATCAGCAGGACTTCGGTAGCCGGCTTGCCCTCGAAGTAGTACTCGTTCGCGCGCAGCGTCACAACGCCGTTCGCATAGCCGTCGAAGACATAGGGGCCGGCACCGATGGGCTCGGAGGTGTGCGCCTTGATGGCGGACAGATCGCCCTTGGTGAAGCCGAACTGGTTGTTCTCATAGTCGTACATGGCCGGATCGCCGTAGTAGTGCAGCGGAGCCAGATAGCTGCCCACGTTGTAGATCGCGGTGGCGTCAAACTCGGTCATGTGGATGTTGACGGTATAGTCGTCCACGCGGGTCAGGCCGGAGATGTTCGGCGCGCCCTCGCCGGTCTCGATACCTTTCTGCAGCTCAAGCATGGCTTCCTCGCCGCCGACTGCTTCCGTCAGGAAATCAGTCATGGAGGTGCCGGCGGACTCGGCGTTCATGCCGTCATCGCTGATATCATAGCCGTAGGCGTCGACGATAGCGGCGAAGAAATCTTCGACCGTCGCGTCCTCGGCCAGCTCAAAGCCCCAGGTAGCAGCCGTCGTCGCGACAGAGTCCTCTTCCGCGTTGTAGCCGGCAGCCTTGCAGTAGTCGATGATCTCCTGCGCGAAGTTTGCGCCGGCAGCATCGAAAGCTTCCCAGAAGCTGTTGTATTCGTCCTCGGTAAAGTAGTCGTTCTCCTCGTAGCCGGCACGCTCGGTGGCCAGAAGAAGCGCAAGCTTCGTCTGCATACCGGAGCGATACTCCTCCATGCCCTCGATCGGAAGCGCGTACAAGGTGGTGGAGCCGTCATAGGTCGGATCACAGAACACATAGAAACTGAAAATGTAGTCATCGATGGTGACCGGCTCTCCGTCGGAGAACTTCTGGTCATCACGGATGGTGATCGTGTAGTCAACGCTGCCGTCGTCATTCTGCGTCACGACAACATTGCCCATGCCGTAGTAGGTGTAATCGGTGCCGTTGTAATTGACCGTCTCGCCTTCAATACCGTTCTCGATGATCGCGCCGCCGCGGTCCGCAGCCAGAGCGCCGATCTGCGTCAGGTCAACGACCTCCATATCATAGGCCGTCGTCGCAAAGAACGGGCTGAACTTCTGTCCGAACGTAGAGGTAGCGTAAACGAGGTTGCCCCCCTGCCTTGCCTCCTGGGGACCCTGCTCTGTAGAGGGCTCTTCTGCCAGCGCCGTCATCGACATTGCCATCGCCGCGGCAACGCCCAGAGCGATCCATTTGTTTCTTCTCTTGATCATTCTGATGCTTCTCCTTTCTTGAAAATGGTTTATAATCACGCATCTCTGCGGATGATAACAAAGTGTGTCCTCGCCATGAACAGCCGCGCCCCGCAGAGCACAAGGCCTATGCAGCCGGCAAGGAAAACGATCTCTCCCGAGGACAGCTGCCCGGCATTGCCCGAAAAAGCACTGACGGCAAGGCCTATCCCCTCCCCCGCCAGCGCAAACAGCGCAAACAGTGTGAGGAACATGGCTGCCGGCGGGAACTTATTATTCATCCGGTCCATATGCCGTCTTTCGAGGGGCTCGCGCATGCCGCGAAGCGCCATCATATGCCCGGTCAGAAGGGTCAGCGGCACGCCGCAGAACGCAAACGGGAGAGCCACATAGAGCCGGTGCATGGCAGCCGATTCAAAAAACATGGCGCCGATATAGCAGATCCACGCGGCTGCCGTCAGCAGGGTACACTGAAACGCCTTTTTCCTGGCCGTCTCCTCCCCTGCCCGAAAAAAACAGGGTTCGCCGATGTATTCGTAGGAAGTCTTCACACGCCCTTTTTCAGAGAAACTCTCTACGAGCCGATAGTCCCTGCCATAAGGATTTTTTGCCATTCACTTCCCCCGTTCTCATACGAAACCCAATTCCTAACTATCATACCATACTACTAATTAGATATGCAATTATTATAGTTTTTTTCCCGGCAGAAAATGAAAACTGGTAATA
>CAMOKZ010000086.1 GCA_946618155.1 uncultured Lachnospiraceae bacterium
CAGTACTGATAGAAATCGAAGGGGCTCGTCTTGTTCGGGTCGAGCCATACCGCGCCCTTGGCGGTCTTGCCCATCTTCTTGCCTTCGGAATTGAGCAGCAGGGTGATCGTCATCGCGTGGGCGTCCTTGCCCAGCTTTCTGCGGATCAGCTCCGTGCCGGCCAGCATGTTGCTCCACTGGTCGTCGCCGCCGAATTCCATGTTGCAGCCGTATTTCTGGTACAGCATATAGAAATCGTAGGCCTGCATGATCATGTAGTTGAACTCGAAGAAGGTCAGGCCCTTCTCCCAGCGCTGCTTGTAGCACTCCGCCGTCAGCATGCGGTTGACGGTAAAGTGGGACCCGACCTCGCGCAGCATGTCGATGTAGTTGAGGTCCATCAGCCAGTCCGCGTTGTTCACCAGCATGGCCTTGCCGTCGGAGAAATCGATGAAGCGCTCCATCTGCTTCTTGAAGCATGCGCAGTTGTGCTCGATGATCTCCTTCGTCATCATGGGTCTGGCGTCCGTCCTGCCGGAGGGATCGCCGATCATGCCCGTGCCGCCGCCCAGAAGGGCGATGGGCTTGTTGCCCGCCATCTGCAGGCGCTTCATCAGGCACAGGGCCATGAAATGTCCGACATGAAGGCTGTCCGCCGTCGGGTCAAAACCAATATAGAAGGTCGCCTTGCCGGCGTTGATCATTTCGCGGATCTCTTTTTCGTCCGTCACCTGGGCGAGAAGTCCTCTCGCCTGTAGTTCCTCATAAACTCCCATTGTCTTTCCTCCATTCGTCAAGCCTGTCCTCGGCCAGATTTTCCGTATCGTCCGCCGCCTGGGTGGCCAACTGGTCGCACCGCTCATTCTGCGGATGGCCCGCATGTCCCTTCACCCAGATATAGGTCACCTCGTGGGGCTCCATCGCCGCAAGCAGGCGCTTCCAAAGCGGAATGTTCTTCACCGGCTCCCCGGATTTTCCCCGCTTCCAGTCCCGTTTTACCCAGCTGTCGATCCAGTGCTGGTTGAACGCGTCCACCAGATATTTGGAGTCCGAGTAAAGCTCCACCTCGCAGGGGCGCGTGAGTGCCTCAAGGCCCACGATCGCGGCCAGCAGCTCCATCCGGTTGTTCGTCGTCTTCTGAAAGCCGCCGCTGTACTCTCTTGTATGCAGTTTTCCCGTCCTGTCCACATATTCCAGGACGGTCCCGTAACCGCCCGGTCCGTCCGGATTGCCCCGGGCTGCGCCGTCCGTAAAGATCCTGACCTGCATGCCTGCCTCCTGCTGCCCGGCGCGGGGTGCCCCGCGTTCCGGTCTTTCGCGCCGCCGTAT
This sequence comes from uncultured Lachnospiraceae bacterium, assembly GCA_946618155.1. Taxonomy (GTDB): domain Bacteria; phylum Bacillota; class Clostridia; order Lachnospirales; family Lachnospiraceae; genus CAMOKZ01. The sequence goes on from CAMOKZ010000086.1 coordinate 1,309, forward strand.
CCGGCAAACGCCGCTTTTTCCAGTCTACATGATTCTCCTGGCAATTACAACATTTTTCTTTTCTTTTCAGAATCCCTATATTATAATAGATGCCTGTGAAAGGAGATTGGTATTATGTCGATGTATTTTGCGAAGAAGCTTCCTATTCCCGCCGAGATCAAGAAGGAAGTCCCCCTCTCCGATACCATCCGCGCCGTCAAGGCGCAGCGCGATAAAGAGATCCGCGAGGTATTCACCGGTGAATCCGACCGGTTCATCCTCATCATCGGGCCCTGCTCCGCGGACAGCCGGGAGCCGGTCATCGAGTATATCCACCGTCTTGCCCGCATGCAGGAAAAGGTGGCTGACCGACTCCTCCTCATCCCCCGCATCTACACGAACAAGCCCCGGACGACCGGCGAAGGCTACAAGGGCATGCTGCACCAGCCCGACCCGGAAAAGAAACCGGATCTTCTGGCCGGCATCATCGCCATCCGTCAGCTCCACCAGCAGGCCATCGAGGAGACCGGGCTGACCTCAGCCGACGAAATGCTTTACCCGGAAAATTACCGCTATCTTGACGACCTGCTCTCCTACGTCGCGGTCGGCGCCCGCTCCGTGGAGGACCAGCAGCACCGCATGACCGTCAGCGGCATGGACGTGCCCGCCGGCATGAAAAACCCGACCAGCGGCGATCTTTCCGTGATGTTCAACTCCGTGCAGGCGGCCCAGAGCGCCCACAACTTTATCTACCGCGGCTGGGACGTGACGACCACCGGCAACGATCTGGCCCACGTGATCCTGCGCGGCGCCGTCAACAAGCACGGCAACAGCGTGCCCAACTACCACTATGAGGACCTGATGCTCCTTCTCTCCCTCTACGGGAAGCGCGGCCTGAAAAACCCGGCCGCCATCATCGATACGAATCACTCCAACTCGAACAAGAAGTACAAGGAGCAGATCCGCATCGCGCGGGAGGTCCTGCACAGCAGAAAGTATAATCCGGAGATCCGGGAAATGGTCAAGGGACTGATGATCGAGAGCTACCTGGTGGAGGGCCGCCAGGACATCGGCTGCGGCACCCACGTGTTCGGCCAGTCCATCACGGACCCCTGCCTCGGCTGGGAAGATACGGAACGGCTTATCCTGGAGATCGCCGAGACGTGCTGAATAAAAGGAGGAATTGACATGAAGTTTATCTATCCGGCCGTCTTTCACCCGATGGCGGACGGCACCTGGACCGCTTCCTTCCCCGATCTGGAGGGCTGCACGGCTGCCGGGCGCGACCTTGAGGACGCCGTTTTCGAAGCCCACGACGCGGCTGAGCAGTGGCTGATTCTGGAGCTGGAGGAGCTGACCGAGGATACCGGCCTGCCCTGCGTGACCGATATCGCGGATATCCCCCTTTCCCCGGGGGATGTGGTCCGCAATATCTGCGTTACCGTAAGGCTGTACGAGGGCTGGGACGAGTGAGAAAACGGCGGTGCCGTGAATAGTTAGAAAAGCGGCGGCCGGGACGAAATGTCCCGGCCGCCGCTTTTCTTCATCACTTTTCATCAGGGCTGCGGTGCTTTCGCCGCAGCTTTTTTTGTTCTTTTCCCTGCATCACCCGGGCGAGTCCGTCCCGGTGCCGCAGGAGCATCAGCACCAGAGCAAGGATAAGGAGGATACCCTGCTCCGCGGTGCCGAACAGAAAACCGAAGGGAATGGCTGCGGCCGGTATGACGACCGCGCCCACCGGCAGATAGCCGGTGATCAGCGTAACGACCCCGCCGAGGACCACACACAAAATCCCCCAGGGGAAGGGCCATGCCGCCAGCCACGCGCAGGTGACCGCAACGCCCTTGCCGCCCCTGCCCCGCTTCCACACGGGATAGTTATGGCCGAGAACCGCGCCGAGCCCGGCCCAGCAGATCCCCGTCTCCCCCGCCAGATAATAGCCCGCCAGGCAGGCCAGCCATGTCTTGGCGAGGTCACCGGCAAGGACAGCAAAGCCGGCTTTTTTCCCTACGTTTGCCATGATATTCGCCATGCCCGGATTGCCGCTCCCGATCTCGGCGGGCGCCTTTCCGGCGGCGATTCTCGCTACGATCTCAGCTGTCAGCAGGTTGCCTGCCGCATAGCCGATGACAAGGCAGATCAGCCTTGCCGCCGCGCCGGAGGGCACGGCCTGCATCAACCGGTCCATCAGGCCCGGTCAGCCCTTCACGGCGCCTACCGATACGCCGCCCACGATGTACTTGGACAGGATCAGGTAGACCACGATGACCGGGAAGATCGAGAAGGCGATCGTCACATAGACCTGGCCCATATCAAACTTCAGGAAGTCTGCGGAACGCAGCTGCGCGATCAGGATGGGAAGGGTCTTCTTCGTATCCGTCTGGATGATCAGGGACGGAACGAAGTAGTTGTTCCAGCTGGAAACAAAGGTGAAGATCGCCTGCACGGCGATGGCCGGCACCATCAGCGGAAGTACCACGCTGTTGAAGGTGCGGAACTCACCGGAGCCGTCGATGCGGGCTGCCTCGATCAGGGAAAGGGGCAGCGCGCTCTCCATGTACTGCTTCATATAGAAGTAGGTGACCGGAGAAGCGATGGCCGGCACGATCAGCGGAATAGGCGAGTCCAGAAGACCGATCCGCCTGACCAGCTGCAGGAAGCCCAGGACCGTGACCTGCGTCGGGATCATCATGACTGCGAGGATGAAGGTCGAGATGATGGCCTTGCCCTTGAAATCATAGACGTGCACCGCGTAGGCCGTCATCGTGGAAAAGTACACGCACAGCGCCGCGCTGCTGACAGAAACCAGAAGGGAGTTGAGCATGCCGCGCACGATCGGCAGCGTGCCTTTCATGACGTTCTGGAAGTTGGTCAGCAGGAAGGTGCTGGGTATCGGCGTAAAGCCCTTGGTCAGCTCGGCGTGGGATCTTGTCGAGTTGATGAACAGCACGTAGAACCAGAACAGGCAGAGGAAGGTGAGCAGGATAAGCACGATATAGGCGAGCGCTCTTCTCGCGCCGATCCCCATGCCGTGGGATTTCTTTTCATTCATTCTACCGCACCTCCTCAGTCTTTATTCTGCGCCGTCGTCTTAAAGACGATCAGCGAAAGAATACCGGTGATAATGAACAGGATAACGGAAAGGGCGCCGCCCATGCCGTAGTTCTTGCTGTACAGATGCTTGTTCAGGTACATGATCAGCGTCATGGAGCTTCTGACCGGATCGCCGGATCCGTTGGTCAGGATCTGCGGCACATCGAACATCTGCAGACCGCCGATCAGGGACGTGATCATCACGTAGATCAGGATCGGGCGAAGCAGCGGCAGCGTGATCCGGAAGAAGATCTGGGTGGGCGTTGCGCCGTCCACCTGCGCCGCTTCAAACAGGGACGTGTCGATGCCGAGCATGCCCGCCATCAGCAGGATGGTGGTGTTGCCGAACCACATCAGGAAGTTCATGAAGGCGACCAGAACGCGGACGCTCCAGATGTGGGACATGAACGTGTAGGGCTTGCTGATCAGTCCGATATTCATCAGGATGGAATTGATCGGGCCGCTGTCCGCGAACAGGGTGAAGAACAGCATAGCGAACGCGGACGCCATGATCAGGTTCGGCAGATAGATCACGGTCTTGAAGAACCGCTGTCCCTTGAGGCGAAGGCTCGGATCAGAGAACCAGGCCCCGAGAACGAGGGAAACGATGATCTGCGGAACAAAACCCAGGATCCACATGATCATGGTATTGCCGGTATATTTCAGGATATCTCCCTGCTGGAAGATCTTGACGAAATTCGCCAGTCCTACGAAATTCGGTCCGACCTGGGTAAGACCGGAACGATAATTTTCAAAAAAACTGTTGTAAATGGTGGTCACCAGCGGAACCAGCTGGAAAACCACATAGACTGCGATGAAGGGGATCAGGAAGATGTAGCCCCAGCGGTTATACCTGACTACATTCTGATTACTGCTTTTCTTGCCCATGCTCATATCCTCCGCGTCATTTTTCGGCCCGGCAGAGGGCTTTTTGAAAAAAACGCTCCTGTCTGCCCGGCATTGACCAGACAGGCAGGAGCTTCGGTTGCTTATCTTATTGCTTTGTGAAAAGATCAGTCACTGATCAGTGGGTCAGCTCCGGATACTTCTCCTCGACAGCCGTGTAGAACTGGCCGAGAGCGGTATCAAGATCGGCGTTGCCGTCGAAGTAGTTCTTCATAGCAGCCTGGAACTCTTCGTTGCAGCCCTGATCGTAAGCGGACAGGTTGGAGAGGTCGATGGTCTCAGCGCCTGCGCAGAACATAGCCAGCGGGTTCTGTCCGCCGAGCACTGCGAACGCATAGGAGTCATCCTCAGCAGCAGCTTCCATAGCAGCCTTGTTGTTAACGAAATCGGAGTCAGCCTTCACGATGTCGGTCATGATCTGCTCGTTGGTGGTGAGCTGTCTCATGATGTCAGCAACCAGCGTGGGGTTGTCGGTGCCGGCAGCAGCAGCGATCCAGGTGCCGCCCCAGAAGAAGCCCTGCGGGCCAACGGTAGCGCCCCAGCCGCCGAGGTTGGCGATGGAACCTTCTACGTCAGCAGCCATGGAGAAGTTGATCATCCAGGCCGGCCCGAAGTAGCAGAATACCTTGCCGTCCGGATAGAAGCCCTTGCTCCAGTCATCGGACCACAGCTCAGCAGTGGTGGTCTGGCCGGCGTCTACCATAGCCTTGGACATATCGACCCAGGTCATGAGGTTATCGTCGATGACGATCTTGCCGTCCTGTACCCACTGTCCGGATACGTTGTTGGAGAATACACGGTATGCATCGTTGACCGTAGCGGTCATCTTGTAGCCGGCCTCTGCCATCTGGGCAGCGGTAGCACTGAAGGTATCCCAATCCTTGACAGCTTCCTGAACGGTGTCGGGATCATCGGAGCCGAGGACTTCCTTAGCAGCCTCACGGTTGTAGATCAGAACGCCCGGGCAGCCCTGCCATGAAACGCCCTTCAGAACGCCGTTGGAGTCGGTCATGATGTCTTTGGTGTACTGGTACTGCTGTGCCAGCTCATCCTCAGTAATGCCAAGGTCAGCGACCGGCATGGTGAAATCGGTGTCAACATATTTCAGCGCGTAGTCAGCCTCAACCAGGAAAAGGTCGATCTTCGCATCGTCAGCTGCATCAGCCTGGCCCAGAAGGGTCTCATCCAGGTTGTTCTGATAAGCGTTGTCATCAGACGGGGTGATGTTCCAGACAACGTCGACATCGCCGATCTTGCCGTGGGTACCGTCAACGACTTCGTAACCCGGATAATGATCCGTCAGGCGGGTCTTGAACTCTTCGTTCCAGCAGTAGATGTTGAGGACCTTGCCCTCAGCGGCCTCTTCCGCGAACGCGGCAGCGCCCATGGAGAGAGCCATTCCCGTAGCCAGTGCGAGGCTGAGAATCTTTTTGTTCATGGTTTTTCCTCCTTGAAAAAATAAATTTGAGTGAACTAAGGTTCTATGCAGAAAGCATGGATCATGCTTACTGTGCTAAATTGACCGGACCGAGCCGCCTTCGATCAGCCTGCCGGAAACCAGGATCTGTTCCGGCGCGCAGCTTCTCTTTTTCTCGATGTGCTCGATCAGTTTTTTCACGGCTTCCCTGCCGATGGCCTCCGTATCCTGATACCAGGTCGTAAGCCGCGGCCGCAGCACCTGGGAAAGCTTGATGCCGTCGTAACCGACCACGCTCACATCCTTCGGGACGGAAAGGCCCATCTGCTCCAGCTCTGTCATGCCGCCCAGCCAGGAAAAATCATCCGGATAAAGGATGGCCGTCGGGGGCTTCGGTATTTCCATGAGCTTTCGCGTCGCCGCGGCGCATACCGCGGTGTCATGGTACTGTCCCTCCAGGATCAGTTTTTCGTCGACGCGTATGCCGTTCTGTTCCATCGCCATGTAAAAGCCGTTGAGGCGCTTTTTCGTGACCGATGTATCGTCGCCGCAGATAAAGGCGATGCGCCGGTGACCGTGTTCGATCAGGTACCGGGTCAGCGCGTAGCCGCCTTCGGTGTTGTCCGAAATGATGCAGCTGTGGCTGTCAAACGAGTGGTCGATGGTGACGACCGGGATCTCGCTGCCGATCAGCTCTGTCACCGACTTCTTATCGAAAACCGCATTCGCGAGCAGAACGCCGTCGCATTTGCGGTAGCGGCAATGCTCCACGTAGGAACCGTAGCCGATGTCCTCGCTCAGGAAAGTGATGTCGTACCCGTGCTTTTCCGCTTCTGTCTTGACGCTGTTGAGAATACCGGAAAAGTACTCGTGCGTCAGGCCGCTGTTGGAAGCATCCGTGAAGACCACTCCGATGTTCCTTGAGCAGTTCGTCTTCAGCTGTCTGGCAGCGGCGTTGGGGAGGTAGTGCATCTCCTGCGCCATCTTCCGGATCCGTTCCGCGGTCTGCGCCCCGACATCCCCGTATCCGTTCAGCGCCTTGCTGACGGTGGCCGGCGAAACACCGCAGGCACGGGAAATATCTTTGATCGTGACCATTAAACTGTCTCCTTCGTGCGCCCTAAGCAGCTTTTTGTCTGCCTCGAATTCGTTTTCGTGGTTTCATTCTAAATCGTTTTCGCCCTACTGTCAATGCGGCTGAATCAACAATTACGAAACTGCTTTTTTGTGCATTTCACACAATCTGTGGTTTTGGAGCATCCTTTCTATTTACAACTTGTCGAATCGTCCCTATAATGGAACAAAACGGTTCCGAAATCGTATTCGCTGCCTGTTTTACGCCTCGCAGCAGTTTCACCGGGCAGACAGCGGTTTCCGGGCCACGGTTCTTGTATTCTCTTATCCCTATCATTTCCTATTACGGAGGTATTCCAAATGAAATACGGCTATTTTGATGACGCGAACCGCGAGTACGTCATTGAGACGCCCCGGACTCCCCTGCCCTGGATCAACTACCTGGGCTCCCAGGAGTTCTTCGGCCTCTTCTCCAACACGGCCGGCGGCTATGACTTCTATAAGGACGCCAAGCTCCTGCGCCTGACCCGCTACCGCTACAACAACTGCCCGCTGGATACCGGCGGACGCTACTATTATATTAAGGATGAGGATACGGTCTGGAACCCCGGCTGGCAGCCCACCCAGACCGAGCTTGACGCCTACTCCTGCCGCC
>CAMOKZ010000087.1 GCA_946618155.1 uncultured Lachnospiraceae bacterium
ACGGAGTACAAGTACCTGAAGGCGGTCATCGAGGGCGGCCTCGAGAAGAAGCCGGACAACATCCTGATCTACGCGACCTCCAACCGCCGCCATCTCATCCGGGAAAACTACTCGGACAAGGAAGAGGTGCGCGGCAGCGATATGCACGCCTCGGATACGGTCCAGGAGAAGCTCTCCCTGGCGAACCGTTTCGGCGTGACGATCTATTTCGGCTCGCCGGACAAGAAGGAATACCGGCACATCGTGGAAGTCCTGGCCGAGCGCCGGGGCGTGAAGATGGATCCGGAGGCGCTCGCGCTTGCCGCGGGGCAGTGGGAGCTTTATCACGGGGGCAAGTCCGGCCGGACGGCCCAGCAGTTCATCGATCATCTGATCGGTACACAGGAGGAATAGGAAAATGGCTGCGAAAGTGTTCTCATCCGTCGTGATCGGATCGACCGCGACGGAAATGAAGATTTTTGAACTGAGTCCCCGCAGGGGCATGCGCCAGATCGATTTTGTGAGCTACCCCATCAACCTCGGCGTGGACGCCTACACCGACGGGCGTCTCAACATGAAGAAGGTCGACGAGGTGTGCCGCGTCCTCAAGGATTTCGTGCGGATCATGGCGGGCTACCGCGTGGAGGACATGCGGGTGGTGGCGACCAGCGCCCTGCGCGAGATCAGGGCGGACCTGATCACCAGGGACTACATCGAGAAGCAGACGGGACTCTCCATCGAGATCCTGAGCAACTCGGAGCAGCGCTTCCTCGACTATAAATCCATCGCCTCCGAGAGTGATTCCTTTGAGAAGATCATCAAGAACGGAACGGCGATCGTCGATATCGGCGGCAGCAGCAGCCAGATCTCCGTCTTCGACAATGACCGGCTGATCACCACCCAGAACATCCGGATGGGCAAGGTCAGCAGCCGGGAGAAATTCCTGCCCATGGCCAGGAACAACCGGCATTTCGAGCGCCTGATGACGGAGCTGATGGAGCATGAGCTGAACGGCTTCGCCCGCCTCTACCAGAAGGACAGGCAGATCAAGAACCTCATCGTCATCGACCGCGGCCTGCTGGCCCTGCTGGGCGGCGCCCAGCCGGACGCGAACATCGTGGTGGTGCCCAGGCAGACCTTCAACGAGGCCGTGGAGACGATCATCCCCATGACTCCCGCGGAGATCGCCGCGCAGTTCGATATGTCCCAGGACCTGGCGGCCTTCCTTATTCCGTCCGCGGTCTTTGCGCGCTGCCTGCTGGAGAAGATGGACGCCCAGGATATCTGGCTGCCCAGAATGAGCATCAGCGACGGCATCTGCTACGACTACGCGGTGAAGAACCACTTCATCCGGCCGCGGCACAGCTTTGACGACGATATCATCGCCGCCTCCCGCAATATCGCGAAGCGGTACAAGAGCAACCAGCCCCACATCCGGAACATGGAGGAACTCTCCCTGCAGATCTTCGACAAGCTGAAGAAGATCCACGGGCTCGGGGCCAGAGAGCGGCTCCTGCTGCAGATCGCGGTCATCCTGCACAACTGCGGCAAGTACATCAGCCTCTCCAACGTGGCGGAGTGTGCCTACAATATCGTGATGGCCACCGAGATCATCGGCCTCTCCCACGCGGAGCGGCAGATCATCGCCAATGTTGTGAAGTTCAACACCCTGGATTTCTCCTACTACCGCGAGCTTGCCCTGGGCACGAGCGTCAGCCGGGAGGAGTACCTGGTGATCGCGAAGCTGACCGCCATCCTGCGGCTGGCCAACGCCCTTGACCGCAGCCACCGGCAGAAGGTGAAGGGCGCGGTGGTGACCCTGAAGGAGGATACGCTGGTGATCAGCGTGACGAGCCAGGAGGATCTGACCCTGGAGATCGGGACCCTCGAGGAGAAGGCGGACTTCTTCGAAGAAGTCTTCAACGTGCATCCGGTCCTGAAACAGCGCAGGAAACTGTAGGAGGTAGAAGACAAGATGGCAGGCATCAATTATTCCAATCCCGCTTATTATACGAACCGCGAGCTGAGCTGGCTCGATTTTGACATCCGCATCCTGGGCGAAGCGAGGGACAAGGACAACCCGCTCTTTGAGCGGCTGAAGTTCCTGAGCATCACCGCCTCCAACCTGGATGAGTTCTTCATGGTGCGCGTCGCCTCCCTCAAGGACCAGGTGCACGCGGGCTACAGCCGCCCGGACCTGGCCGGCTTAAAGCCGGAGGAGCAGCTGGCGAAGATCAACGAGAAGGCGCACAAGCTGGTGGCGTCCCAGTACTCCACCTGGAACCGTTCCCTCCTCCCGGCCCTGAAAGCCAGCGGCCTGGAGCTGGTCACCGCCCATGAGGACCTGACGCCCGAGCAGCGGGCCTTCACGGACCGGTATTTTGAAGACAACGTCTATCCTGTCCTGACGCCCATGGCCATGGACAGCTCGCGCCCATTCCCCCTTATCCGGAACAAGACGCTGAACATCGGCGCCCTGATCTCCAAGAAGGGAGAGAAGAGCAAGGCCCAGTTCGCGACCGTGCAGGTGCCGGGCGTGCTGCCCCGCGTGATCGAGCTGCCGGACGCCGGCGACGGCGTGCGCCGCGGCATCCTTCTGGAAGAGATCATCGAATCCAACATGGACAAGCTCTTCCTCAACTACGATGTGGTCAGCGCCCATCCCTACCGGATCATGCGCAACGCCGACCTGACCATCGATGAGGACGAGGCGGAGGATCTGCTCAAGGAGATCGAGAAGAAGCTCAAGAGCCGCCAGTGGGGCGAGGTCATCCGTCTGGAGATCGAGGACACGATGGAGGACAAGCTGCGCAAGATCCTCCGGAAGGAGTTCGGCGTCAAGGAGGACGAGATCTATAAGATCAACGGTCCCCTGGACCTGACCTTCCTGATGAAGATGTACGGGCTGGAGGGTTTCGACGCCCTGCGCACCCCGCCCTATGTGCCCCAGCCGGTGCCGGGGATCGAGGAGGGGGAGGACCTGTTCGAGGCCATCCGCAGGAAGGATATCCTCCTGCATCATCCCTACATGACCTTCGACCCGGTGGTGCAGTTCGTGCAGAAGGCCGCCCAGGATCCCGACGTGCTCGCGATCAAGCAGACTCTCTACCGCGTCAGCGGCCATTCGCCCATCGTTGCGGCCCTGGCCCAGGCGGCGGACAACGGCAAGCAGGTGACGGTGCTCGTCGAGCTGAAAGCCCGCTTTGACGAGGAGAACAACATCATCTGGGCAAAGATGCTGGAGAAGGCCGGCTGCCACGTGATCTACGGCCTGGTCGGCCTCAAGACCCACAGCAAGATCACCCTCGTGGTGCGCCGCGAGGACGACGGGATCAGGCGCTACGTGCACCTGGGTACCGGCAACTACAACGACAGCACGGCGAAGCTCTACACGGACTGCGGCATCCTGACCTGCGCGGAGAACATCGGCGAGGACGCGACCGCTGTCTTCAACATGCTCTCCGGCTATTCCGAGCCGCGCCGCTGGAACAGCCTCTCCCTCGCGCCCATCTGGCTGCGCGGGAAGTTTGTTGAGCTGATCCGCCGGGAGGCGGACCACGCCAGAGCGGGGCAGCCCGCCCACATCATCGCGAAGATGAACTCCCTGTGCGATCCCGGAATCATCGCGGAGCTGTACGCGGCCAGCGCGGCCGGCGTGAAGATCGAACTGATCGTGCGCGGCATCTGCTGCCTGAAGGTGGGCATCCCGAAGGTGAGCGAGACGATCAGCGTCCGCTCCCTGGTGGGCACCTTCCTGGAGCACGCGCGCATCTTCTACTTCCGCAACGGCGGGGAGGAAGAGTACTACATGGGCAGCGCGGACTGGATGCCGCGCAACCTGGACCGCCGCGTGGAGATCCTGTTCCCGGTGGAGGATCCGGACCTGCAGAAGGAGGTACGCCATATCCTGGATATCCAGCTGGCGGACACCGTAAAGGCCCAGGAGCTGCAGAAGGACGATACCTACGAGCGCATCGACCGCAGAGGAAAGACCCTGCTGTGCGCCCAGGACTATTTCTGCGAGGAAGCAAAAAACAGAGCAAAGAAACCGCAGGATCCGCCCAGCAGGACCTTTGAGCCCGCGCAGCCGGCGGAGTAAGCATACAGTCACCCGAAAAGGAACATAACGGACAGATGGAACAGACAGCAAAGGGCCCGGCCGGCAGGGCGGGCACGAAGAAGATCAGGATAGGCAATGTCACGATCGGCGGGGGGAGCCCCATCCTTATCCAGTCGATGACCAACACGAAGACCGAGGATGTGGAGGCGACGGTGGCGCAGATCCGCGCCCTGACCGCCGCGGGCTGCGAGATCATCCGCTGCGCGGTGCCGACCATGGAGGCCGCCGCCGCCCTGCGGGACATCCGCAGGCAGATCAGCATCCCCCTGGTCGCGGACATTCATTTTGACTACAGACTGGCGCTGGCCGCGATCGAGAACGGGGCCGACAAGATCCGGATCAACCCCGGCAACATCGGCAGCCGGGAGCGGGTCCGCATGGTCGTGGACGCCTGCCGCGAGCGGCAGCTGCCCATCCGCGTGGGCGTCAACAGCGGTTCCCTGGAAAAGGAACTGGTGGAGAAATACGGCGGCGTGACCGCCGAAGGCCTGGTGGAGAGCGCCCTGGACAAGGTGCGCTGGATCGAGGACGAGGACTACGACAATATCGTGGTCAGCATCAAGTCCTCGGACGTGCTGATGTGCGCGAAGGCCTACGAGCTGTTCTCGGAGAAGAGCGATTATCCCCTGCATGTGGGCATCACCGAGGCTGGGACGCTGCTGGCGGGCAGCATCAAATCCGCGGTGGGCCTTACCCTCATCCTGACCAAGGGGATCGGCGACACGGTGCGCGTCTCCCTGACCGGCGACCCGGTGGACGAGGTGCGGGCGGCCAGGCAGATTCTGCGCTCCCTCGGACTGCGCCGCGGCGGCGTGGAGGTGGTCTCCTGTCCGACCTGCGGAAGGACGCAGATCGACCTGATCGGCCTGGCGCGCCGGGTGGAGGCGATGACGGCCGACATGCCCCTGGACCTTAAGGTGGCGGTCATGGGCTGCGTCGTCAACGGACCCGGGGAAGCCCGGGAAGCGGATATCGGGATCGCCGGGGGAAAAGGCTTCGGTCTCCTGATCAAAAAGGGCGAAGTGGTGCGCAAGGTGCCGGAGGATGAGCTTCTGGACGCCCTGCGCGAAGAACTTGAGAACTGGAGTGAATGATCAATGAAACCTTTTGCGGAAACCTTCCCCTCCCTCTCCCTGGGCGGGGAAGCGGCCGAGCAGATGGCGCACACCCAGGTCACCCGGGTGACGGTAAATCCCGCCAGGGACCACATGAAGATCTATCTGACCGGCACGTATCCGATCCATAAAGAGATCATTTTCGAGACAGAGCGGGCCATCGAAAGGCAGCTCTGTTTTGATTTCCGGGTGCAGGTGACGATCATCGAGCACTATGCGCTCTCCGGGCAGTTCACGGCAAGGCGGCTGATGGATGTCTACGCGGACAGCATCATGGCGGAGCTGCGCGCCCGCAATATCTTTCTCTATGATATGCTGCGCCGGGCGCAGGTCTCCTTTACGGAGGAGAGCCGGATGGAGCTGGTGCTCGAGGATACCATCGTCGCCAGGCAGAGGAAGGAAGAGCTCCTCCGCACCCTGGAGACCATTTTCTGCGAGCGCTGCGGCCAGGACCTGATCATCGACTGCAGCTTCGCGCCGGCAAAGGAGAGCGAATCGAGAAGGCTGGCCATGCTGCGCGAAAATGAGCGGGTGCACCAGATCAGCGCCAGGGTTGCAGCATCAAGAGAGCCCCAGCACGGCGATGAGGAATATATCGCGGCGGGCTCCGGACAGAAGAAAGAGGAAAAACGTGCGAAGGCCGCATCCGGAGACGGCGCAGGCGGAGGTACCGGAACGGGCGCTGCCGCGTCTGCCGGCGTGAAGACGGCGGAAACGAAGGCCGGGACGGGTGCTGCGGCTGGCCGGGGCGGCGGACGCGCCGGGGCAGGCCGGGGCCGGGAGAAGGGTTCCGGCGGGGGCAAACAGCCCATTCTTCGCCGCTCCTCCAACCCGGACGTGATCTACGGAAGAGACTTCGAGGAGGACGCGGAGCCCCTTGCCTCGGTGCTGGGCGAGGAGAACCGCGGCGTTGTCGTGCGCGGAAAGATCCTCTCCATGGAGGAGAGGGAGATCCGCGGGGACAGGCACCTGGTCTCCTTCGTCATCACCGACTTTACCGATTCCATCTGTGTCAAGATCTTTGTGGAGAATGAGCTGATGGACGAGCTGCACGGCCTGCTGAAGACCGGCATGTTCGTCAAGGTGAAGGGCTTTGCCGGCATGGACGATTTCCAGCGGGAGCTGACGGTGGGCCATGTGATCGGGATCCGCCGGATCGCGGATTTCTCCGATCCGCGGATGGACACGGCGCCGAAAAAGCGCGTCGAACTCCACTGCCACACCAAGATGAGCGACATGGACGGCGTCTCCGACGTCAAGGACATCATCAAAACGGCGATGGCCTGGGGACACAAGGCGATCGCGATCACCGATCACGGCTGCGTGCAGGCCTTCCCGGATGCCGCCCACGCCGTTCCCTCTGATTCGGATTTCAAGGTGATCTACGGGGTGGAGGGCTACCTGGTCGATGACCTGAAGGACATTGTAACCAATTCCCGCGGCCAGTCCCTGCAGGGCAGCTATGTCGTCTTCGACCTGGAGACCACCGGATTTTCGCCGGTGAAGGACCGGATCATCGAGATCGGGGCGGTGCGCGTGGAGAACGGGAAGATCACGGACCGCTTCTCGACCTTTGTCAACCCGCAGATGCCCATTCCGCTGCGGATCGAGACGCTGACCGGCATCTCGGACCGCATGGTCATGGAGGCGGAGACCATCGAGGTCATCCTGCCGAAGTTCCTGGAATTCTGCGAGGGGGCGGCCATGGTCGCCCACAACGCGTCCTTTGATATGGGCTTTATCGCGGAAAACTGCCGCAGGCTCGGCCTGGAGCAGGAATTCACCTACGCGGACACCGTGGCGATGGCCAGGGTGCTTCTGCCGCACCTTGGCCGGTTCAAGCTCGATACCGTCGCCAAGGCGGTGGGCGTTCCCCTCGAGCACCATCACCGGGCGGTGGACGATGCGGGCTGCACTGCGCTGATCTTCGTCAAGTTTATCGAGATGCTGGCGGAGAGAGGGATAACGGACTTAGGCGGGGTAAACGACCTTGGCCGCAGCTCCCAGGACCAGATCCGCAAGCTGCCCACCTACCATATTATTCTGCTGGCCACCAACGACATCGGGCGGATCAATCTTTACCGCCTGGTCTCGAAGGCGCACCTGGACTATTTTGCCCGCGTCCCGCGCATCCCGAAGAGCCTCCTGGCCCAGTACCGGGAGGGGATCCTGGTGGGCTCCGCCTGCGAGGCGGGAGAGCTGTTCCGGGCCATCGTGCGCGGCGCGTCGGAAAAGGAGCTGGCGAGCCTCGTGGAATTCTACGATTACCTGGAGATCCAGCCCATCGGCAACAACATGTTCATGACCCGGGATACCTATTCGGACCCGAAGACCGAGGAGGAGCTGCGCGGCTTCAACCGCACCATCGTCCGGCTGGGCGACCGCTACGGCAAGCCGGTCGTCGCCACCTGCGACGTGCACTTCCTCAACCCGGAGGATGAGATCTACCGCCGCATCATCATGAGCGGCAAGAAGTTCGACGACGCCGACCTGCAGCCGCCCCTGTACCTGCACACCACCGAGGAGATGCTGGAGGAATTCGCCTACCTGGGCGAGGAGAAGGCCTACGAGGTGGTCGTGACGAACACGGACAGGATCGCGGACATGTGCGAGAAGATCAGCCCGGTGCGGCCCGACAAATGCCCGCCGGTAATCGAGAACTCCGACCAGACCCTGACGGATATCTGCCACGCCAAGGCCCATGAGATCTACGGCGACGAGCTGCCGCCGGTGGTGGCGGAGCGCCTGGAGAGGGAGCTGAACTCCATCATCTCCAACGGGTTCGCCGTCATGTACATCATCGCGCAGAAGCTGGTGTGGAAGTCGGTGTCCGACGGATACCTCGTCGGATCGAGAGGATCGGTCGGCTCGTCCTTTGTCGCGACCATGGCGGGGATCACCGAGGTCAACCCCTTAAGCCCCCACTATATCTGCCCGAAGTGCCATTACTCGGACTTTGACTCCCCGGAGGTGAAGAAGTTCTCCGGCATGGCGGGCTGCGACATGCCCGATAAGGTATGCCCGGTCTGCGGGGAACCCCTGCGCAAGGAGGGCTTTGATATCCCCTTCGAGACCTTCCTGGGCTTCAAGGGCAACAAGGAGCCGGATATCGACCTGA
>CAMOKZ010000088.1 GCA_946618155.1 uncultured Lachnospiraceae bacterium
CCCGCCGATCGTCAGTGTTTTCGTGCCGTTGTCAGCCATGATGACCTCCTTCCTGATCCTTTTGCGCCCCTTCCTGCGATGCTTCCTGCATCACGGCCCGGGCCCGCCGGTTTAGTTCCAGTACGCCAAGCACTTCCGCGCGGCGTGCCGCTTTTCTCTCGTCCTGAACGCCGCTTTGCGGCGCTTCACCCAGCGCGGCGAGGATATTTTCCTGTATCGCTTTTTCTTTTTCCAGATAGAGGCGAAGCACCGGATGCGCCCCGCGCAGCAGGCAGGGACCGTAGCGCGCTTCCTCCGGGGTAAGCGAAGGGGCCGGCTCGTCTTCCGCCCTGCGGGTAGCCCGCATCATGGGATAGTACTTTCCGTCCTCCAGAATAAACTCTTCCGCGCGGATCACAAGGCCCTCCGACGCGAGATATTCCCTGACCGCGGCGATCTCGGACTGGGGCTGCAGGATAAGCTCCCGGCATCCGGCAAGCACCTCCTCAGGCGCCTCCTTCAGGATGCGGATCATCAGCGCGCCGCCCATGCCGGCGATGACGATGCTCTCTATCCCGTCCCGGGCGGAAAATCCGGCCAGGCCGTCCATGCGCCGCGTCTCTATTTTTTCTTCCAGGCCCTGGGCAGCGATATGCTCCCTTGCCCGCTCCAGGGGACCCTCGTTGACATCGGCCGCGACGGCGCGGGGCGTAAGGCCGCTCTGGACCAGCCAGATCGGCAGAAACCCGTGATCCGTCCCGATGTCCGCGAGCACAAGCCCCGGCGTGACCAGAGATGCTGCGGCCAGAAGCCGCTCAGACAGTTTCAAGGCGTGCTCACACTCCCTCCCCGAGACCGAGATCGATCTCCATTCTATCCAGGTCGTCCAGCAGGCGTCTGCGCTCAATGGACTGCTGCAGGCTGGCCAGATCGACGATCACCCCGTCCTCCTCCTGCCCGGCGAGGGAGGCTTCCAGCACGCGCCGCACGGCTTCGCGCATGGCGCCCTTCAGCTCGCCCTCAGAGCCGCTGGGAACCGGGGCCTGGAACAGGGCGGCCGCCCTGCTCTGCTCCTCCGGGTCCGTAAAGCTGTCCACCAGGCGGGCCGGGTTTACGCTGCCGCTCTCATACTGGGCGTAGAGCAGTCCCGCCGCCTTGCGGCAGAAGGGATCGGTAAAGTCCAGCGGCGTCAGGAATTTGGATGCGCTTTTGAAAAAACCGGGATACTCGCTCATCCAGGTCAGAATCATCGACTGGGCGCTGACGAGGCCTTCGTCGCTCTTTTTGCGCTTTGCCGCAGGCCGCCGCACCGGCTCTTCCCCGTCGTAGTCGTCCCGCAGGGACGCCGGACTCTGTACGAGATAGCGCAGCACCATCTGCCGCAGGCCGTCCATGCTGGTGTTGTACCGCTCGGAAACCGCCTGCATGTAGGACTCACGTTCAACTTCCGTATCGAAATCAGCGATTTTTCGAGATACTTGTTTGAGAAACTCGGTCCTGGACTCCGGATTCTTCAGGTCGTACTGCTTCTCCATGACGGTCAGCGTAAAATCAAAGCTGCCCCGGGCGTTCTCCAGCCTCATCCGGAAGCTGTCCGCCCCCTCCGCCTTGATGAACTCGTCGGGGTCCTTGTAGGGGGAGAGATCGAGGACTTTCGCCCGCACGCCGGCCTCCCGCATCAGCGGAATGGCGCGCATGGCGGCCTTCACTCCCGCCTCGTCGCTGTCGTAGCTCAGGATGACCTCCTCCGTATACCGGCGCAGCAGAGCGGCGTGCCGGGAGGTGAGGGCCGTGCCCAGGGAGGCGACCGCGTTGGTGAAACCCGCCTGGTGCATGGCGATGACATCCATGTAGCCTTCGCAGACGATCAGGTATTTCTCCTTCGTCCGTTTGGCAAAATTCAGGCCGTACAGGTTGCGGCTCTTGTCAAAGATCTTTGTCTCAGGGGAATTCAGGTATTTGGGCTTCCCGTCCCCCATCACTCTCCCGCCGAAGCCGATCACCCGGCTGTTCGCGTCCATGATGGGAAAGATCACCCGGTTCCAGAATTTGTCGTACATCCCCCGCTTTTCATCCGTGCCGGCAAGTCCGGCCTCCCGGATGAGCTCGTCGCTGATCCCCTTGGACCGCAGGTAGCGGATGAGGTTCGTGCCGCCTCTGCCCGCGTACCCGAGGCCGAAATTGTGCATCGTCTCGTCTGTGAGCGCCCTGCCCTTCAGGTAGGCCATGCCGGTCTTTCCGGCATCGCTGCGCAGCAGGTAATAGTAGTAGGACGCGGCCATCTTGTTCACCTGGAGGATGGACTGGCGCAGGTCCTGCTCCCGCTTCTGCTGGGGGGACTGCTCCTGTTCGGGAAGGCGGATGCCCGCCCGGTCAGCAAGCACCTGCAGGGCTTCCTGGAAGGAATAGTTTTCATATTTCATCAGGAAGGTCAGCACGTTGCCGCCCTCCCCGCAGCCGAAGCAGTAGTACATCTGCCGGGTTCCGCTCACGGAAAAAGAGGGCGTCTTCTCATTGTGGAACGGGCACAGCCCGAACCAGGAGCTGCCCTTTTTCTGCAGCTTCACATAGGCAGAGATCACATCCACGATATCGTTGGATGATCTGACGTTTTCGATGACATCTTCCGGATAATACATAGCAGGCGTTACCTCAGATTCCCCAGGACCTGGGGATGAACAGTTCGGCAAATTTATAGGAGGCGTACTGGTCCGTCATGCCCGAGATGTAGTCGCACACGACGCGCTCCTTTTTCTCGCCTCTCTCCTCGATGAGCGCCAGATACTCCGGGCCAAGCTCATCGGTATGATCGATGTAATATTCGTACAGGCTCTGCAGCATGCGCCTTGCGCGCACTTCCTCCCGCTTCGCCTCGGGATTGAAATAGACGTGCTCGAACATGAACCGGCGCAGATCCCCCATCACCTCCGCGATCTGCGGGGACATGGAGACCTCCGCCTCTCCCCGGCTGTGGTTGATCACGTCGTGGACGAGGGTGTTGAGCCTCTCCCGGGTGGAGAACCCGAGGGTCTCGCGAAAGACGCAGGGAATGTCCTCCTCCCGCAGGATTCCGCCCCGCTCGGCGTCGTCAATGTCGTGGTTGATGTAGGCGATCTTGTCGCACAGGCGCACCGCCTGTCCCTCCAGGGTCCGGGGATGCCCGCTGGTGCGGTGATTCGCGATCCCGTCGCGCACCTCATGGGTAAGGTTGAGTCCCCGCCCCTTTTTCTCCAGCTTTTCCACGATGCGCACGCTCTGGTCGGCGTGCTTAAAGCCCAGGGGACAGATATCGGCAAGGGCCCGCTCGCCGGCGTGGCCGAAGGGCGTATGGCCCAGGTCATGGCCCAGCGCGATTGCATCCGCGAGGTCCTCGTTCAGCCGCAGCGCCTTCGCGATCGTCCTGGACAGCTGCGACACCTCCAGCGTGTGGGTGAGCCGCGTCCGGTAGTGATCGCCCTGGGGGCTGATGAACACCTGGGTCTTATGGCTGAGCCTGCGGAAGGACTTGCTGTGCAGGATCCTGTCCCGGTCCCGCTGGTAGGCGGTCCGCATGTCGCAGGGTTCTTCCTCATGATCACGCCCCAGCGTCTCGCGGCTTTTGGCCGCGCCCGGGCAGAGCACGACATATTCCAGTTCCTCAAGCTCCTCGCGGATAGTCATCGCATTCCCTCCTGCGCCTTTGCCTTATGCCCTTCCTCCTGTGTTCCTGATCTGTCCTCAGGGACGGATAATGGTATAGAGGGCGCCGGATTCGGCCATCCGCCGGGTCACCTCGGTGCTGCCCGCGCCGAGGGCCACGATGCCGGCGACGGTGTTCTCCGCCTCCTCCACGATGGTCGTGCAGGCCTGCATGGTCGCCGCCGTGTCCACCCAGTCGTCCGCCAGGAGGATGCGGCTGTGCGCCGGGAAGGTGCTCCTGCGCACGTGCAGGGACTTCACGCGGTTATTGTGATCGATGTAGGAGGCAAGGATCCGGTCCTCCTCCTCGAGGGTCGACCAGCCCGCGTTGCGGATGGGGATGAAGCCGATCCCCAGCTGCCTCGCGACAAGGCTGCCGACGATAAAGCCCAGGGACTCGGGCGCCGCGACAAAGTCGGCCTTCCCGCGCCACGGCTCGGCAAGGGCGGCGATCAGCTCGTCCGTCAGGGCACGGTCCTCATAGAGCGAGAGCAGGTCCCGCCTCGAATGGACCGCCAGGTAATCCTTCATTTTCTGTTCCAGTGCGCTGCAAGCTGCCTTTTCCATACGTAGTTCCTTTCTGCGTTGGCTGTTCGGTATATATATACTTTTATACCACAAAAACCGGCTTTTGTTTATCTTGATCTTTACTCACAGATACCGGCCCGTCAGGGACGCGGGATTCTGCCTGATCTCCTCCGGGGTGCCGCAGGCGACCACGCGGCCGCCGTCGGTTCCGCCGCCGGGACCCATGTCGATGCAGTAGTCCGCGCTGCGGATCATATCGGGATCGTGCTCGATCACGATGACCGTCGCGCCCTGGTCCACCAGCCGGTAGAAGACGTCCAGCAGCGTCCTGACATCCAGGGGATGCAGGCCGATGGTGGGCTCATCAAAGACGAACACGGCGTCGGACTGTCCCTTCCCCATCTCGCCGGCAAGCTTGAGGCGCTGGGCTTCACCGCCGGAAAGACCGGGCGTCTGCTCGCCCAGGGTCAGGTACCCGAGGCCCATCTCGCTGAGGAGTCTGAGCCTTCTCGTGACAAGGGGCAGGTCCGCGCAGGGCGCCATCGCCTCGTCCACGCTCATCGCCATCAGCTGGGGCAGGGAGCAGGCCTCCGGCGTCTGCTCCGCACTCTCCTGTTTTCCTTTTTTCTTTGTCACGCGCAGGATCTCGCCCGCCTCCGGCGCGTAGCGGCTGCCGCCGCAGTCCGGGCACGGGATGTCGACATCCGGCAGGAACTGTACGTCCAGGCTGATCTGCCCCGTCCCGTCGCAGGTCGGGCAGCGCAGGGATCCGGTGTTGTAGGAGAAGGCGCCGGCCTTCAGCCCTCTCTCCTTCGCCGCGGGAAGCCTGGCGTAGACCTTTCTCAGCTCATCGTGGACGTTGGCATAGGTCGCCACCGTGGAGCGCACGTTGATGCCGATCGGCGCAGCATCGATCAGTTTCGCCCGCTTTATGCCCTCCGCGCTCACGCTCTCGACGTGGGCGGGGAGCTTTTTGCCCTGGATCATGCTCTCCAGCGCGGGGATCAGGCTCTCCAGCACCATGGTCGTCTTGCCGGAGCCGGAAACGCCGGTGACCACGGTGAGCCGCCCCTTCGGGAAGCGCACGGAAAGCGGATGCACGGTATGGATCTGCCGGGTCTTCAGGCAGATCTCCCCCAGCGCGAAGAGCTCCTCGGGCGGGCATTTCTTCCGTTCAAACAGGGTCTTTCCCGGCGTGAGCCAGGGGCCGATCATCGACTTCGGATCCGCCGAGATCTCCTTGACCGTCCCTTCGCAGAGGATCCTGCCGCCCTCCCGGCCGGCCTTGGGGCCGAGCTCGATGATCCAGTCCGCGAGGGAGAGGATCTGCGTGTCGTGATCGACGAGGACGACGGAGTTGCCGTCCATGATCAGGTCCTGCATGACGCCCGCCAGTCCCTCGATGTTGGAGGGATGCAGGCCGATGGAGGGCTCGTCGAGGACGTAGAGAACACCGGTGGTGCGGTTTCTCACCGCCCGGGCAAGCTGCACGCGCTGCCGCTCCCCGGTGGAGAGGGTCGACGCGGCACGATCCAGGGAAAGATAGCCGAGGCCCAGCTGGATAAGGCGCACCGCGGTATCCGTGAGGGATTCGCAGATGTTGACCGCCATGGGGCGCATCGGCTCCGGCAGGGAATCGGGCACGCCCTCAGTCCAGGCCAGGAGCTCATCCAGGGTCATTGCCGTGGCTTCATCCAGGGCGATCCCGCGAAGCCGCGGGGCCCTTGCCGCCTCGGAGAGCCTTGTGCCGCGGCAGGCCGGGCAGGGGCACTGCTTCAGGAAGCGTTCCACCCGCTTCATCCCCTTCTCGTCCTTGACCTTGGCCAGGGCGTTCTCCACGGTGTAGACCGCGTTGTAGTAGGTAAAATCCATCTCAGCGAGGGTGTTGGTCTTCTCGTTGTGATAGAGGATGTGCTGTTTGTCGGCCGGCCCGTGGAAGACGATGTCCCTCTCCTTCTCCGTCAGGTCGCGGAAGGGCACATCCGTGCGCACGCCCATGGACCGGGCAATATCCTTCATCAGGGACCACATCAGGGTCTGCCAGGGAAGCACGGCCCCCTCGTCGATGGAGAGGGATTCATCCGGCACCAGCAGATCCTCGTCCACAGTCATGGAAATGCCTGTCCCGTCACATTCCGGGCAGGCGCCGGTGCTGTTGAAGGCAAGATCCTCCGCGCCGGGCCCGTAAAAATGGACGCCGCACTCGGGGCAGATGATCTCCTGCTCCGCCGCCACCGCCATGGAGGGCGGCGCGTAGTGGCCGTTGGGGCACCGGTGGGCGCCGAGACGGGAAAACATCAGGCGCAGGCTGTTGAGCAGCTCGGTGGAGGTGCCGAAGGTACTGCGGATGCCCGGCACGCCGGGACGCTGATGGAGGGCGAGGGCCGCCGGAATGTGCAGCACCTCATCCGCCTGCGCCCGGGACGCCTGGGTCATCCGGCGCCGGGTATAGGTGGAGAGCGCCTCCAGATAGCGCCTGGACCCCTCCGCGTACAGCACGCCGAGGGCCAGGGAGGATTTCCCCGAGCCGGAGACGCCGGCGATGCCGACGATCTGCCCCAGGGGAATATCCACATCAATATTCTTGAGATTGTGTACCTTCGCGCCGCGCACCCGGATGCAGGCCGGCGTGATGCGTTTGTGATCGCTCATGATGTCTGTTCCCCGTTTCCTTCGGATTGTATTTTTTCGCGCTTTCTGCTACGATAGGGCAAAAGCACAGGAGGCAGAGCAATGCTGGAAAAACTGAAAGAAGATGTCATCCGGACCGGCCTGCGCGCCCAGCGGGAGGGCCTTTGCAAACACCGTTCCGGCAACTTTTCCATCCGCGACGCTGAGACCGGATACCTGGTCATCACCCCCTCCGGCGTGGACCGCGAGGCTCTTCGTCCGGACGATATCATCGTGATGGACATGGACGGGCGCGTGGTGGAGAACCTCTCCGGCCTTCGCCCGAGCAGCGAATCCCTGATGCACATCGAGATCTATCGAGCGCGCCCGGATGTGCGGGCCATCGTGCACACGCATTCGAAATACGCTGTGGTCTTCGCCGTGCTGGGCCGCCCCATCCCGCCCTTTGTCTACGAAATGATGGACCTGAATAATCCCTCCCAGAACATCCCCGTCGCGCCCTATGGCAGGCCGGGCACCAGGGAGCTCGCCGTGAATACGGCAGAAGCGCTGAAAGCTGCCGACGCAGTCCTGATGCAGTCCCACGGCGCGGTGGCCGTGGACGCGTCGGATATTGACGGCGCGTACCTGAAAGCCTGCTATATTGAAGAGCTGGCGGAAATGTACCCTCATATCCTCACCGTGACCGGCGGCAAGGAGCCGCCGCTTCTGACTGCGGATGAGATCAGCGGATGGGCATATCCGGAAGCGATCAGGATGGAGGAAGACTGATCTGCCTTCGTCTGTGATGATTATACCATGTTTCCTGTCTGAATGGGAACAGACGTGCGATATCCCCTTCAGGGCGGCAGGGTCTTTATGCGGATCCTGCCGCCCTTTCTTTGCAGGATTACGCTCCCCTGCGTATCCGTGCGCAGGGTCTTGCAGCCGGCGGCGGCAAGCCTCTGCAGCACCTCCGCGGCAGGATGGCCGTAGACATTCTTCCTGCCGCAGGAGATCACGGCCGCCTTCGGGGAAAAAAGCTCCAGCAGCGCCTGTGAGGTCGCATTGGCCGAGCCGTGGTGGCCGGCCTTAAGAATATCGACATTGACTCCTGCGCCCCCTGAGGTCCCGCCAGACTGCCGTATCAGCCTCATTTCGCCCTCTTTCTCCAGATCCCCGGTAAACAGAATACTAAAGCCCCAAAAGCGCCCTAAAAGGACGAGAGAGTCCTGATTCGCGTCGTGGGTGCTCTCCCACGCGCCTGGATACAGGCAGGTAAGGGTCCCGTCACCGGCCCTGACCGCGCTGCCCCGGTCTATGCTGCGCACGGGAATGTCCTTCGCCGCGGCGAGGGCGGCGAGCTGTTTAAATCCATCGTCCTCCCCGGCGCAGGCGGAAGTCACCAGCAGCGGAACCGTGACGCCCGACGCGTCCCGACCGTCCAGCCGCCTGCAGGCAGCCCCCAGG
>CAMOKZ010000089.1 GCA_946618155.1 uncultured Lachnospiraceae bacterium
CCTCCTCGTCCGCCGGCATGGTCGGCGTATACCGGTCGCTCCCCGGCTCGCGGCTGATTCTGTACAGATCAGCAAAGTCTGCCTCTGTGCTCTCCCGAAGTCGCACCCTCCCGCACCTGCCGATCTCCAGGGGCAGGCCCCGGGTCCGGCTCCAGACAGTGCGGCACCAGAGGGGCGTCAGGGCGTCCGGAGAACAGACGATATTTGGGATTCCGGTAAAGTCTCCGAAAAAGTCATCCTTCTCTTCATCCCCGCTCCCGCCTGCGGCATAGCCGATGACGGCAAACCCTGCCGCCGCTGCTGCGCGCAGTAGGGCGGCGTCGGCACTGACCAGAAGATCAGCCCCCGCGTCCATGCCGGAAAGGGTCCCGGAAAGACCGGGAAAGACGGAAAGGCCGGAATCATCGGGAAGGCCGGAATCATCGGGAAGCCCGGAAATCCCTGCAGGACACAGTTTCACCACGCACGAAGGCTGCGCGACGCCAGCGGCACTTTCAGCAGCACCTTCAGCGGCACCTGCACAGGCGCCGGCAAGGACCGGCGCCGCCTGGCACGCCTCTTCCCCGATCAGCCATATCCTCAATGTCGATCCATCCATGATACCCACCTATACCGGAAAATGAAAAGACTGCCGCGTCTGCGGCAGTCTCCTCCATCGGGCTAAGCCCGTCATTATTCCCTTAATGCTTATACCAGCTCAAGAAGAACGGTCATCGCACCGTCGCCGCGGCGCTGGCCGAGCTTCACGATACGGGTGTAACCGCCGTTGCGGCTCGCATACTTCGGAGCAAGCTCATCGAAGAGCTTGGCCGGCATGTCGACCTTCTTCGTGTTTTTCTTCTTGCCGGCGGCTTCCTTCGGGACCTCGGTCACGGGAACCAGGACCTTCAGCATCTGCCTTCTGGCATGCAGTCTGCTCGGCAGATCCTTCTTGATCTCCTTGCTGACCTCGTCAAAAACGGTAACCTTCTTGCCGTCTACGACGTTCTTCACACGTCTGCCGTCTTTGTCCTTCTGCGGAACCTTAACGGTGACGGTAACGGTCTCGGTATTGTCCTTTTCGCGGACTGCCATGGCGATCAGACCCTCAGCGATTCTGCGCACTTCCTTGGCCTTCGCTTCCGTGGTGACGATCTTGCCTCTGTAAAGAAGAGCCGTGACCTGATTTCTAAGAAGCGCTTTTCTCTGATCTGACGTTCTGCTCAGTTTTCTGTAACCAGCCATTGCTATTTTTCCTCCATTCCGGAACACACAGACACGCTCTTCGGTCTTACTGCCTGCATGCTTTTACTCCATCGTGTTCTTATTCTTCGCTCTGCTTCAGCTGCAGGCCCAGCTCTTTCAGCTTGACCAGCACTTCTTCCAGAGACTTTCTGCCGAGGTTCCTGACCTTGGTCAGTTCATCCGGCGTCTTGCTGCAGAGCTCTTCCACCGTATTGATACCGGCTCTCTTGAGGCAGTTGTAGGACCGCACGGACAGCTCCAGCTCGTCGATGCTCAGGATCATCTTGCCCTGCTTCTCATCGCTCTCCGGAACGCTCATGACCTCGACCGTCTTCGTGCTCTCGGAAAGATCCACGAAAAGGCTGAGGTGCGCGCTCAGGACCTTCGCCGCCAGGCTGATCGCCTCGTTGGGGGCCAGCGTACCGTTGGTGTAGACTTCAAGGGTCAGCTTGTCATAATCCGTGACCTGGCCGACACGCGTATTCTCGACCGTCATGTTGACGCGCTCGACCGGCGTGTAGATCGCATCCACTGCGATGACGCCGATGGGCATGTCTTCACGCTTGCCTTTTTCCGCGCTCACATAGCCTCTGCCCTTGGTAATGGTCAGTTCCATGCTGAGCCTGCTGTCCTTGCCGCCGCTGAGCGTCGCGATGACCTGGTCGGGATTGGTGATCTCGATATCCTGGTCGACCTGCATCATGCCGGCTGTCACCGTGCCCTCGCCCTCGAACTCGATGAAGGCGGTCTTCGGATCGGGAGACTCGCTGTGATTCTTGATCGCAAGCGATTTGATGTTCAGGATGATCTCCGTCACATCCTCCTTGACGCCGGGGATGGAACTGAACTCATGGAGCACGCCGTCGATCTTGACCTGACTGACAGCCGCGCCCGGCAGCGAGGAAAGCATGATCCTGCGCAGCGAGTTGCCCAGCGTAGTGCCGTAACCCCGCTCCAGCGGCTCGACCACGAACTTTCCATAGCGTTTATCTTCTGACATTTCAGCAATTTCAATTTTCGGTGTGTTAAAATCGAACAATTCTGCCCCTCCTTATGGGTTCCTTTACTCTGAGGGATGTTCCAGCGATCCTTCCCGTCCGCAGTGCGGACCGTCAGGCATTACTTGGAATACAGCTCGACGATAAGCACTTCGTTAACCGGAACATCAATTGCGTCTCTGTTCGGAAGTTCCTTTACAGTACCCTTCAGAGCTTCCTGGTCGGCCTCAAGCCACTCCGGAACCAGTCTTCCGCCGGTCACTTCCAGGATATCCTTATATCTCTGAGAGCCTTTGCATTTTTCCTTGATCTCGATGACATCGCCGGCCTTGATCAGGTAGGACGGGATGTTGACGCACTTGCCGTTGACCAGAACATGTCTGTGGTCTACGATCTGGCGTGCTTCTCTTCTCGTTCTCGCGAAACCGAGACGGAAGATAACGTTGTCCAGTCTTCTCTCCAGAAGGATCATCAGGTTCGGACCGGTCATGCCGGGCATCTGATCTGCCTTCTTGTAGTAGTTTCTGAACGGCTTTTCCAGAACGCCGTAGATGAATTTGGCTTTCTGCTTTTCTCTCAGCTGAAGACCATACTCACTCATCTTGCGGTTGGAGCGCTTCAGCTCTCTTTTGGACTTTTTATCAATGCCCAGATATACGGGATCAAGACCCAGGGATCTGCATCTTTTCAGTACCGGAACTCTATTTACTGCCATCTCCTTAGCACCTCCTAATTATACTCTTCTGCGTTTCGGCGGGCGGCATCCGTTGTGCGGAACCGGCGTCACGTCTCTGATGCTCAGGACCTGAAGTCCCGTAGCCTGCAGCGCACGGATCGCGGCCTCACGACCTGAACCCGGGCCCTTGACGAAAACGTCAACCGTCTTCAGCCCATGAATGAGTGCTGCCTTCGTTGCAGTTTCAGCAGCCATCTGAGCTGCATAAGGAGTAGATTTCCTTGAACCTTTAAATCCAAGACCGCCGGCACTCGCCCAGGAAAGAGCATTGCCCTGAGCGTCAGTCAGAGTAACAATCGTGTTGTTAAAAGATGCCTGAATATGTGCCTGTCCCCGTTCAACGTTTTTCTTGACACGCTTTTTGGTCACTTTTTTCGTAACTTTTTTCGCCATTTTAAACTAACCTACTTTCTCCTTATTGGTATTCCTGTCAGTTATTTCTTCTTGTTTGCTACAGTTCTCCTCGGACCCTTGCGCGTTCTGGCATTGGTCTTCGTCTTCTGTCCGCGGACCGGAAGGCCTTTCCTGTGACGGATGCCTCTGTAGCAGCCAATCTCCTGCAGTCTCTTGATGTTCATAGCGGTGTCACGGCGAAGATCACCTTCTACCATGATGCCGAGTTCTTCAATGGCGACCCTGATCTTGTCAACTTCTTCGTCTGTCAGATCTCTGACACGGGTATCAGGATTTACATTCGCTGCCGCAAGAATTCTGTCCGCGCTTGTTCTGCCGATCCCATAGATATAGGTAAGACCGATCTCGATACGTTTCTCTCTTGGTAAGTCTACACCAGCAATACGAGCCATGAATATTTCCTCCGTTCGTTTTTGAGTGCGGGATCCGCACTCGGTTATTGTGCCTAACTGGGGTGCGCATAGTCACCCAGCCGCGCCCGCGCGCGACCTTTCCGACACATTAAGCTATGGCGCTGCCCGTGGCACGCCTTGCACGGCATGCTGCCTCTGCGTCCAGCGGTTCGTTGTGCAGAGTTGTTTACTGCCGATCCTGTGCCGGTATTAAACCAATATCGCAACGAAATAAATCCTTAGTCTGTCGTTTATTTCATCGTATATTGATCTGTGCGCCGCCGATTGGCGTGCACAGTTTACCGCTGCTTTTGCTTCTCAGCCCTGTCTCTGTTTGTGCTTCGGGTTTTCACAGATAACTCTGATGCTGCCCTTTCTCTTGATGATCTTGCACTTTTCACAGATGGGTTTGACTGATGACCTGACCTTCATGGCCTATCCTCCTTTCCACCTATTCCGGCTGTTTTGGGCGCACAAAAAGACATAGTGCACCCTGTTGCGAAAGTACATCTGACATTATACTGCCGCAATCACAAAAAAGCAAGCCTGTTTCTTATTTATCTCTCCAGATGATGCGTCCTTTCGAGAGGTCGTAGGGGGAAAGCTCGATCTTGACCTTGTCCCCGGGCAGGATGCGGATGAAGTTCATGCGCAGCTTGCCGCTGATGTGCGCCAGCACCACATGCTTGTTCTCCAGCTCGACCCGGAACATCGCGTTCGGGAGCTTTTCCAGTACGGTCCCTTCCACCTCAATGACATCAGACTTTGACATCTCATTCCTCCTGTTGATCGATCGTTTGCTTATTATAATAAGTAAGAATTCTGCGAAGATCCGCGTCCGTCCCGATCTGTTCCATCTGTGCCTTCAGCCCGGCGGGCAGATGCCGGATCATCTGGACGTGTTTTCTCTTTTTCCGTTTTGGCCGCTCCAGCGTGCGGATCTTTCCGTCTGCCAGCCAGACGCCGTCTTCCTCCTGTGCGATCACCACGTACAGCTTTCCTTTGTCGTGACCGGCCAGCGACCAGGCCAGTTCCTTTGCCTGTATATTCACTCAGCCGCCTCCCCTCCGCGTGCCGCCGCATTACCCGGCAGCGTCAGGATCTCCGGGTCATCTTCCGTGATCAGCACAGTGTTTTCGTAATGGGACGCCTTAGCGCCGTCCCTCGTGACGACGGTCCAGCCGTCATCCAGCCAGGCCACTTCCTCACCGCCCGCCGTCAGCATGGGCTCGATGGCGAGGGTCATGCCCGGCACGAGCAGAACGCCTTTGGTTTTCTGCGCGTAGTTGGGGATGACGGGATCCTCATGCAGGGCCCGGCCGATTCCGTGACCGGTCAGGTCCCGGACCACGCCGTAGCCATGGGCCTTTGCCCAGCCGCCGATGGCGGCGGATATCTCGTAGAGCGTATGCCCTGCCCGCGCATAGGCGAGACCGGCAAAGAAGCTCTCCTCGGCAGCCGCGATCAGCGCCGCGTCGGCTTCGCTCACGTTGCCGACGGGATAGGTCCTTGCCGCATCCGAGTGCCAGCCGCCGATCACCATGCCGGCGTCGAGGCTGACGATGTCGCCCTCCTTCAGGATCCTGTCCTTTCGGGGAATGCCGTGTACGACCTCCTCGTTGACGGAAACGCAGATGGACGCGGGATATCCTTCATAGTGCAGAAAATTCGGTACGCCGCCCGCTTCGCGGATCAGGCGCTCCCCTTCCGCATCGATCTCGAAAGTGGAGACGCCCGGGCGGATCATTTCGCCGAGCGCGTCAAAGATCTGCCCGAGTTTTCGGCAGGGGACGCGCATCCGATCGATCTGGGGTCCTGTCTTTATCCGGACCGGCATTGTTTATTCTCCGAGGATGGACAGGATGGCGGCAAACACGTCATCCATGGGCATCGTGCCGTCTACCTTGTGCAGGATGCCGGCCTCGCGGTAATACTCGATCAGGGGCTGGGTGGAAGCGTGATAGACCTCCAGGCGCTTCTTCACCGTCTCCGGATGATCGTCGTCGCGCAGGACAAGAGCCTGTCCGCAGACATCGCAGAAGCCTTCCTGTACGGGCGGGCGGTATTTCAGGTGGTAGGTCGCGCCGCATCCGGGGCATGCTCTTCTGCCGCCCATGCGCTCGATGATGTCATGGTCCGGGACTTCCACGTCGATCGCGTAGTCCATGGCCGTTCCCATCCTGCGCAGCGCTTCGGTCAGCGCCTCAGCCTGGGGAATCGTGCGCGGGAAACCGTCAAGGATATAGCCGTTCGCGCAGTCATCTTTCGCGATCCGGTCGACGACCAGGTCGCAGGTGAGGGAGTCCGGAACCAGAAGGCCCTGATCCATATAGCTCTTCGCCTTCCTGCCGAGCTCAGTACCGTTCTTGATATTGGATCTGAAGATATCTCCGGTGGAGATGTGCGGAATGCCGAACTTCTCGGCGATCCGGATCGCCTGCGTGCCCTTGCCGGCACCGGGCGCTCCGAGCATCAGTATTTTCATCTTCTCTCCTCCTGTCATTCCTGTAAAAAATGTGCCTCAGTGTCCGCAGCCATGTGCCATGCAGCACATCACCGCCCAGATCACCGAAGCACATTTCGTCATTGCTTATTCACTCAGGAAGCCCTTGTAGTTTCTTACGACCATCTGAGACTCGATAGACTGCAGCGTTTCCAGAATGACGCCGACAATAATGATGATGGACGTTCCGCCGAAGGAGACGGAGGCGCCGAAGACACCATTAAAGAAGATCGGGATCAGGACGACGATCGTCAGACCGACCGCGCCGATGAAAACGATGTAGCTCAGGATCTTGTTCAGATAATCCGTGGTGGGCCTGCCGGGACGGATGCCGGGGATGAAGCCGCCCTGCTTCTTCATGTTGTCCGCGACCTCGATCGGGTTGAAGGTGATCGAAGTATAGAAATACGCGAAGAAAATGATCAGGACGATGTACAGGATCAGACCGACGGAGTAGACCGGGTTGGCGATCTTGAACCAGTTGTTCTGGTTAAGCATACCCACGAGCGTAGCGCCGAAACCTGTCGGCGTCTTGCCCAGGAAAGCCACGATCATCTGCGGGATAGACATCAGCGAGGAGGCAAAGATGACCGGGATAACACCGGCGGTGTTCACCTTCAGCGGAATGTGCGTACCCTGCGCGCCTACCAGTCTTCTGCCCTGCATCT
Organism: uncultured Lachnospiraceae bacterium; assembly: GCA_946618155.1. Taxonomy (GTDB): domain Bacteria; phylum Bacillota; class Clostridia; order Lachnospirales; family Lachnospiraceae; genus CAMOKZ01. The sequence goes on from CAMOKZ010000089.1 coordinate 6,936, forward strand.
TTTTGGCATACTGGACCGGGATCTTTCTGACTGCTCCGTTCAGCAGGATAACGAGCACGATCGTCAGGACGATGATGGCGATGATGATCAGCGCAGCCATCGCGCCTTTTGCGATCGTCGTGTTCGCTACGTAGCTCTGGAACAGAGCAGCGATGTCCTGCGGGACGCGGGAGATGATGTTGATCAGAAGGACGATAGAGATACCGTTTCCGACACCCTTCTCCGTGATCTGCTCACCGACCCACATCAGGAATGCGGAACCGGCGGTCAGCGCGACGACCACAGAAACGACATTGATGAAATTCACTTTCTGAAGCAGGCCGGAACGACCGAAGCCGATCACCATGGCGATACTCTCGAACAGAGCAAGGCCGACCGTCATATAACGGGTGATGTTCTGGATCTTCTTTCTTCCGTCCGCGCCGTCACGGTGCATCTCCTCAAGCTGGGGAATGGCGATCGTGAGCAGCTGGATGATGATCGACGAGGTAATGTACGGCGTGATATTCAGCGCGAAAATGGACATTTTCTCGAAAGAACCGCCCGTAAACGCGGAGAAGAAATTGAACGCTCCGCTGGACTGCTGCTGAGCAAACCAGTTGGCGAAGTACTCTCTGTTCACGCCCGGAATGGGAAGCTGGGAACCCAGTCTTACCACGATCAGCATCATGAACGTATAAAGGAGTTTCTTCCTGATATCCTTAACCTTAAATGCATTACGCAGCGTAGTTAACATCAGATCACCTCTGCTTTTCCACCAAGCTCCTCGATCTTAGCCTTTGCGCTCTCACTGAAAGCGTTGACCTTGACGGTAAGTTTCCTGGTCAGTTCACCATTTCCAAGGATCTTAACCGGGTCCTGTGCGGATTTGATGATACCTTTTTCAAGCAGAGCCTCTACCGTAACTTCAGCACCATCCTCAAATACCTCAAGGCGGCCCATGTTGACAGCGGTCATTTCTACGCGGTTCCTGTTCTTGAAGCCTCTCTTCGGGAGTCTTCTGTACAGGGGCATCTGGCCGCCCTCAAAACCGATTCTCGGCGCGCCGGAACGGGCCTTCTGGCCCTTATGGCCCTTGCCGGCAGTCTTGCCGTTGCCTGAGCCGTGTCCACGTCCTCTTCTGAAGTTCTTGCTCTGTACAGAGCCCTCAGCCGGACTTAAATTCGATAAATCCATCATGACACCTCCTAAAGTCTGTGTGGGACAAAAGGGGAAAAACTGATGTAATCAGTTTTTCCTTAGATTTCTTCCACCTTCACCAGATGGCGAACGCGTTCGATCATACCTCTCACCGCGCCGT
>CAMOKZ010000090.1 GCA_946618155.1 uncultured Lachnospiraceae bacterium
GATCTGCGCCTCCGTGCAGCGCTTCGTCGTCAGGTTGAACTGGTTGGTCTTGTTCGTCAGCTGGGCGACGCGGCGCACCGACACCGGGTCGACGCGGCGGATGTCCGCCTTCATCTCCAGGCTCTTCAGGTATTCGCCGTAGTCCGTAAAGTGGGTCTCCAGCTCTCTCCTGGAGGCGTTTGCCTTATACATCTCGCTGCGCTTGAGGTCGTCCGCCGTCAGGGAGATCACCTCGAAAAAGCCGGCGTCGTCCAGGTTGCGCACGCTCGCGAAGGGAGTGTCGAACTCCAGCACCGGCACCTGGGGCAGCTGGGAGCGGACCATCTCGCGCTCCGCGGGATTGTCATCCACAAAGACGATGCTGTCCACGCCGATGTTGATCTGCTGGGCGAGCCGCAGCATGTTGCGGTCCTTGCTCTCCCAGTTCGCGCAGATCGCGGTAAAGTCCTCCGGACGGAGCGCCCCGTCCTCCCGGCGAAGGCCGGCCAGGGCGTTCTCCTCGTCGTTCTTGGAATTGACCGCCAGCAGGACGCCGATCCCTTTGAGTTCGCGCATATATTCCTGTACGCGCAGATAGACCTCGCCGTCCGCGGTCTCCGCGCCGATCGAGATCTTCTCGGGCCCGTCGTCGCCGACAACGCCGCCCCAGAGCGTGTTGTCCAGATCAAGGGCGACAGCCTTGCGGTTCTTCCCGTACATCGCCTTGATGATCCTGGTCAGGCTGTAGGCGAAGCGGGGCACCGCCTTCATCGCGAATGCACACTTGAAGAGGCACCAGTACTGCTCGTCGTGCCATTCGTCCAGGCCGACCTTTGCGGAAAGGTAGTCGATATCATGCACATAGAAGCGGTCGTGGGTGCGGGCGTACTCGTACAGGGCCTCGTTGAGGCGAAGCACGAAGCTGCTCTTTCCCCGGTAGTCCACGATGTCCATGCTGCCGAGGAGCCTGGTGTCGGGCCGCTCGAAATTGTTCTGGATGACGGGGCAGCCGTAGCGCTGGCGCAGCGCCTCCCACAGCTGGGTAAAATGGTTCACCTGGGCATCCAGAAGCGCGCCGGCCGCTGCCGCGTCCATATCGGGTGCGGGCCACTGCCGGATGTTGCGGAAGGTGGTGTGCACGTAGATCAGGTCCGGGCCGAAGGCGTCAAGCTCCGGATTGCCGAAGACCCCGTCCTCCCAGTACTTGCCGTACTCAGAGGCGTAGAACGTGGGCTCGAGCCCCTCCGCCAGCAGAAACAGCTCAATAAAATCCTGCACGTCGTTGGTCGTCGAGCCGCCCAGGATGGCGATCTTCACCGGCGTGCGCTTCTCCTCCTGCGCGAGGAGCTGACGCCGCAGCGGGCGTCTTTTCCGGAGCAGGAGTTCCGCGTCAAACGGCCAGGCCAGAAGCTCCTGCGGCCTCTTTTTCGTCTCAGTGCTGCTCATCCGCGTCCCCTCCTTCCGGTGCGTCGTAGACAAGTTCCATGATCCCCGCAAAGCGGTTCATCAGGAAGGTCACGTGCCGTCCGCCGATGGCGACGGCCGGGGCGTCCTCCTGCATGATCATCCATCCGTTCTCTTTCAGGCGGGCGATCTCCGCTTCCCGGTCTTCAACGTCGAAGCACAGGTGGTAGGGACTGTTCTTATATTTGGAAAGAAGCCCGTAGACGGGTGATTCCTTTGACTTCGGGCTGATCAGCTCCACGACCGCGCCCTCGTCCGTCTCCTGGCGAAGGAAGCAGATGTCCGCATCCCGCAGGGCGTCGTAAATGATCTCCTCCCCGCCGAATTCCGCGGTCAGGACATAGCCCAGGCTCCCGAAGGCCCGGATGGATTTTTCCATATTCGCGACCAGATAGCCGACATGATGCAGTTTCATACAGTTTCCTCCTGACTAACGCCTGGTCAGCTTGCCGTACTCGCCCACGCACCGGTTTCCCATGCGCTCCAGCAGCTTTTTGCGCAGTCTCTTTTCGATGAAGGTATAGACCGCGAACCCGTCGCCGATCAGATCCTCCACCAGATATTTTTCCAGATAGGCTCCGTAGATTCCGGAGCGGTGCTCTGCGTCCACGATCAGGCCGCTGGTGGTCGCAAGGCCGTCGAACTCCGCGTAGGAGGCGATGTGGGCAATGATCTTCCCGTCCTCGCGGATCACATAGCTGCGGCCAAACCCCGTGCGCATGCGCTCCGCCAGCTGGTCCGCATAGTCGCGGATCTCATAGTAGGAGCCGATGCTCTCATCCGCGGTGACGAGCCGCGCGATCTCCATCGTATCCTCCTCCGTCGCCCGTTCCACCCGGATGCCGGGCTCCATGGGCTGGTAGGCGGTGAACTCGAACACGTAGCCGTATTCCGCGTTGTAGGTCTCGCTGATCTTCCCGTGCAGGACCTCCAGGAGGCTCCGCTTTGCCGTGATGGACAGGGGCTTTTCGCTTTCCACGAGCGCATGCACGCCCTCCAGGTCCCAGTCATCTTCCGACTCGGCATAGAAGCTCAGGCCTGTGTGGTATTTCATGACAACGGTGGCCGGCTTTCCGTCCTTCTCGGTCAGCCAGACGCGCAGAAATGCGGGGTCAAGCCCGTATTTCGCAATATCGATATACATGTACAGACAGTCGGCGACATGCCTGCGAAGGTATTCCAGAATGGCGGGAATGTCCCGCGTATCCGCACTTCTCATGCTGTTTTTCTCCTCCCGGGATCAGTCTTTCTTTAAGGTCTCCCCCGGCGCGCCGGCCCATTTCTGCTTTTCGAAAGCCGCGCGCAGCGTCTTCGCTTCCTCCCCGCGCCCGGTCTTCTCCATGGCGAAGAGCAGCAGTTTCGTTATCTCCGGATCAAAGGTAAGTCCGATCTTTTTCTTCGTAAACCTTGACGCCGAATCCGCGTAGTCCTTCAGCAGCCGCATCATCTCATCCGCGCTGCCGGACGCCCTGAGCGCCTCCAGCCGTTCCTTCATCGGCACGTATTTCCGGTAGAGACGATGCCGTTCGCCGATCGCCTCATACAGGTTCCAGTATGCGCCGATAAACCCGCCGAGGGTGCGGATATACGAGTATTTGCGGTTATTCGCGTACCACTTTCCGTGGATGGCTCTCCGGTCGATGCCTTCCTCTTTCAGGAAAGCAAAGTATTCCTCCGCCGAAAGATCCGGGTCAATGATCCGGGTCGGGGACGGGCCGGGGACAGAAGGCGCGTTCTCTCTCCAGTCCCTGCCGAAGGCCGTCTCCAGGTAGCGGTCTGTGTCGCGGACCGTGTGCAGCGTCACCCCGTCCAGCATGACCGGGACGCTTTCCCCGAAGAGCCCGGCCGGGTACTTTTTCGCAAAGCCCCAGTAGGGCTTGACATACCGGTATCTCTCATCCGCGCGCGCCGAAGCCCTGACAAAATGCCGGCTGAGCAGGCCGGCGGCCCGCTTCGGTCCGCAGACGGCGCACAGAGCGCCGACGGCCGCCCGGGCAGTCTGCACCTTCAAAGAAGAATATTTCACGCTGCTCCTGCTCTCCCAGCCGATCTCCAGCATGCGCTCGAACTGACCGGCAGCCTCGCTTTTGCCCGGATGGCGCAGAAGCTCCACCACGGCGTGGATCCCACAGGGACCTTCCCGGTGGCTTTCGGACACTTTCATATCCAGTGTGGAGGTATCATAGTACTGCAGGCACAGCCGCGGGAAATCCCCGTGATCGGCCATGGAGCTTAATCCGCGGTCAGGCTGCGCTTTCCGGCGGACCGCTTCGGCAAGTTTCTGCGCGTGCTCGGCAAATATATAGAGCACCGCCTCCCTGCCGGCGTCTCCGTAAGAGCCGGTGAGCACTGCCTCCCTCGTCAGCGCGGGCGAAAGGAAGCAGGGAATACTCTCCTCCCCGCAGATCTCGTCCAGTTCCTTCAGGAGGGTGAGTCTCACTTTCCGGATGCGGGCAGCGGCGTCATCCGCTGCGGGCTTTTCTTCCTCCCCCGGACCTTCCTGCTCTTCCGGCTCGAGCTGCTCTTCCTGGCTGTCCTCGCCTTCCTCCGCAGTCTCATCCTCAGCGGAGAGTCCCAGGATCGATTCCTCCGGTTCCCCGGACTGTCTGCGGATCAGCAGCCACAGGTCGTGCCAGTCCTCCCGCTCAGGGTTCTCTTCGCAAAGGACGCGCATCCGCTCCCGCATGCCCAGCATCACCAGGCCGTGGGTGCAATGGCAGGCCAGTTCCCGGTAGAGCTGCGTCATCTCGTCAAGTCTGCCCGCCGCAAAGAGGGCGTCCCCCTTAAGGCCGAGAAGCTCCGGATCTTCGGGATACTTTTCCAGCAGTTCCCCGGTCTCGCGAAGAAGCGTCTCCGGGTCCATACTGCGGGCCCTGCGCTTAAGGCTGGTGATCTCCAGCAGGGGCTGTCCGGGGCTCCGCTCCAGCCATTCCGCCAGCAGCGCGTCACACTGCGCCGCGCACTGCGGATCCCTTTCCCCGCGCTCATCGAGGCTCCGGATGCGGCAGACGGCGCCGTAGAGGGCGTCCGCCTCCTTAAGGTCGTCCGTGAGCGCTTTCTGCGTCCGTTTTCTCGCCTTCAGGATCTTGCCGGCAGCGGCCAGCTTTTTCTCGTGCAGCAGCGTCATGACCGCCGCGTATATGGGGCCGTCCCCGATGTCGATGAGCACCGGCCGGCATTTTCTCCCCCAGTTGAACCAGCCCGCCAGGGACGAGCTCCCTACGAACCGGTTGGAAAGCTGCACGGAAAGATACTCCCCGAGCAGTTCCCGGATCTTTGTCCAGCTGCCGGAGGCGACAAGGCCGTCAAGGTCTTCACCCTCCAGCGCGCGTTTTGTCTTAAGCCGCACCCTCGCCTGCGTCAGGCTGTCGATCGCGGCCTCCAGCTCCATTCTGTCGTCTGTCCGCTTTACCTGCAGCTTCTTTCTCTTTTCGATCAGGGCCATGACCTTTTCCCTGTCGATATAGCTCTCGAACTCGTCGAGCATGACCTGGCAGGGGACATGGTAGTCGTGCACGCAGAACTCGTGGGTGCTCTTGTTCGGCCCGCCCTGCGGGATGTACATCCAGTCGTCGTCGTAGCCGATGCACAGGCAGTCCCCGGCGTGTTCCGGAATGGGCAGCTCGGTATCCTCAAAGGGTACGTAGCGCGGTCTGCCGAAATACTCCTTCGGCCAGAAGTGCGGCGCGCTCGCGAAGCGCTGCGCGTACAGCGACGACTCTTCCTCGGTATAGTGGAAGGCCCTGCTGACGATCCTGTCCATCACGGCGCGGCGGCCTTCTTTTTTGGCCAGCTTCAGATTCTGTTCGTAGGCCGTTTCCTTCTCGATTCGAAGCGAGTACTGGTAGTAGGGGTTCGTCAGCTCCGTGTGCTCCGTCAGCTCGCGCACATAAATATCCCGGTCCTCGGGCGTATCGGGGACCGGATCCATCACGAGTATGTCAATGACCACGCCGGCGTTCTCCGGATTGGAAATAAAATACCGGTAGATGCCGGTCGTCGTGATATCGGTAAAATGGCTGATGGGAAGAGCCAGGTCCGCATTGTCGTCCTGGCTGTTCAGCGCGATATGTTCCGGGAGGTCCGCCAGCACGGCGGGATAGAACTTCTCCCAGTTTTCCCTGGTCATGATGACGTCCGCGTCATCATCCCAGGGGATGAAGCCCCTGTGCCGCACGGCGCCGATCAGGCTGCCGCCGGTCAGATAGTATTCCACCCCATGCTTTCTGCACAGGCGGTCCAGCTCTTTGAGCAGCCCCAGGAGCCTGGCCTGCAGTTCGGTCACTCTGACACCTCCGATTCAAGGTGGCGCAGGATGCGCTCGTAATCTTCCTTATAATCGATCTCGCCCCAGAAGCGTCCGTCGACGTCCAGCGCGTAGACCGGATAGGTCATGGAGTAGTTGTAGAGCACGTTCTCCCACCACTGGTTGTAGAGCTCATCCTCCACGCACATTTCCATGCGCTCCCCGAAGCCCTTCAGGAAATCCTTCCTGAGCTTGGCGAGGCCCACGTACTCACAGTCCCGCTCATCCCGGGTCAGTTCCTTGCCGTAGGCAACGATGCGGCCGTTCTCGGTGCGGAAGAAATAGTCCCCCTCGTCGACCCTGGAGGCATCCGAGAGCATCACGGCGTCCCGGTTGTCCGCGGTCAGCAGGTCAAAAATATCCTGCCCCCAGAACACATCCGCATTCCCGAAGATCATGTCCTCCCCCGGCTCGAAGAACGAGCGCGCGAACCAGAGCGACCCCATGCTGTTGGTCACCTTGTAGAAGGGGTTGTAGAAAAAGGTCACGTCAAGGCCGTCCAGCGCCTCGATCACTTCCTCTTTCCGGTAACCCACCACGACAGCCGGCTTAACGCCGTTCTTTTTCAGCATCGTGATCGTGCGGCGGAGGAGGGGCATCCCGCCCACATCCAGAAGACACTTCGGTTTGTCGAAAGCCCCTTTCAGCCTGCTTCCGACGCCTGCGGCCATCAAAATCGCTTTCATTTCATGCTCCCATCTTTATCCTGATGAATACTGCTTCCGCCGTCAGGCGGTTCATAACCATACTCTACCTATTTCCCTGCGGTTCGTCAAGCATCGCGGCCTGCTACAGGGCGGCATCCGCATCATCCAGGCTGATCAGCTTGCGCTTCAGCTCCTTCTGCACGTCCAGGAGAGCCTCCAGGATGACCTTGTCCATGTCGTAGTACTTGTACTTGCCGAGGCGGCCGCCGAAGATCACGTTCTTCTCCTTCGCCGCCAGCGCCTCGTACTGCGCGTACAGGGCGTTGTTCTCCTCGTCGTTGATCGGGTAGTAGGGCTCGAGGCCCGGCTTCCACTCCTGCGGATACTCCCGGGAGATGATCGTGTTCTCCTGCTCTCCGAACTCGAAGTGCTTGTGCTCGATGATCCTCGTGTAGGGGACCTCCCGCTCGGTGTAGTTCACCACAGCGTTGCCCTGATAGTTCGGCATGTCCAGCTCCTCGGTCTCAAAGCGCAGGCTCCTGTACTGCAGGTGTCCGAGCTGATAATCGAAGTATTCGTCGACCGGGCCGGTATAGACGATCTTGCCGAACTCCCCGGCATGCTCCTTGATAAAGGTCTTGTAATCCGTCTCCAGCAGGACGTCCACGCCCTCCAGCATCTTTTCCACCATGGCGGTGTAGCCGTCTGTCGGGATGCCCTGGTAGCGGTCGCTGAAATAGTTATTGTTGTACGTAAAGCGCAGCGGCAGCCGCCGGATGATGAAGGCCGGCAGGTCTTTGCAGTCCCTGCCCCACTGCTTCTCCGTGTAGCCCTTCACGAGCTTTTCGTAAACGTCGCGGCCGACCAGGGACAGGGCCTGCTCCTCCAGGTTCTGCGGTTCCGTGATGCCCAGGTCCGCGATCTGGGAAGCGATCTTCGCCTGCACTTCCTCCGGCGTGTAGAGTCCCCACAGCTTGCTGAAGGTATTCATGTTGAAGGGCAGGTTGTACCCCTCACCTTTATACATCGCGATCGGCGTATTGATAAAATTGTTGAAGGAGGCGAACCGGTGGACATAGCTCCAGATCTGCGGAATGCTCGTGTGGAAGATGTGCGCGCCGTAGCGGTGCACGTTGATGTCCCCCACCTTCTCCGTATAGACATTTCCGCCGATGTGGTCCCGCCGGTCGATGACCAGGCAGCGCTTGCCCGCCTTAAAGGCTTCCTGCGCAAAGGTCGCGCCGTACAGGCCGGCGCCTACGATCAGGTAATCGTACTTGTTGCCGCTCTCTTTCGCCTTGCGGACTTCCTTTTCTTTTTTCTCGATCAGGAAATTCTGCTCCTGTCTGGTATTGTAGGCGTCGCAGACCTCCCTGGCGGGGCCGGCCATGATCACGTCGCCGTGGTCGAGCCACATCGCGTGGGTGCACAGCCGCTTGACCGATTCGATATCATGCGATACATAGAGCAGGGTCGTGCCGCCGGAGAGCATCTCGCCCATGCGCTCGGCGCACTTTTTCCTGAACTGGTAGTCGCCGACGGAAAGGACCTCGTCCACGATCAGGATCTCCGGGTCCACCATCGTCGCGACGGCAAAACCCAGACGGGCCTTCATACCGGAGGAATAGTTCTTGATCGGGGAATCCAGGAAATCGCCCAGTCCGGCGAATTCCACGATGTCGTCGAAGTGCTCCTCCATAAAGGAATTCGGATGGCCGAGCACCGCGCCGTTCAGGAAAATGTTCTCCCGCGCCGTCAGCTCCATGTCGAAGCCGGCGCCCAGCTC
>CAMOKZ010000091.1 GCA_946618155.1 uncultured Lachnospiraceae bacterium
TTATTCTATGTTCTGAACCTGTTCCCTCACCTTTTCGATCTCGGTCTTCAGCAGAATTCCGGTCTCGGAGGTGCGCAGGTCATTTGCCTTGGAAAGGATCGTGTTCGCTTCGCGGTTCATTTCCTGGGCGATAAAATCAAGCTTGCGGCCGACGGCTCCGCCGCCGGAAAGCTCCGCCCGCATTGCCTTGATGTGGCTGGCGAGCCGCACCGTCTCCTCATCCGTGCAGACCTTGTCCGCAAAGATGACGATCTCGGCGTTGATCCGTGCCTCATCAAGGGCGACGTCCCCGAGGGCTTCCCGGATCTTGTCCGTCAGACGCTGACGGTACTGGGCGAGGATCTGGGGATAACGCTCCTCCACTTCCCCGACGCAGACGAGCATGCGGTCCAGCTTATCGATCAGGTCAGCCTTCAGGTGCTCACCCTCGCGCTCTCTCGCCGCGACAAAGTTTTCGCAGGCCGTGCGCAGGGCCTGCTCGATGGCCGGCCAGGCGGCCTCCGCGTCCTCGCGCTCCTCCTCCTGCACGAATACGTCCGGGCATGCGCCCAGGACAGAGGCGGTCACGTCGTCTTTGACGCCAAGGCTGGCGCACATCTGCCGGAAGTGCTCCAGGTAGGCAGCCGCCGCGCTCTCATCGTACCGGATGGACGCGCCCGCGCCCGCGGTATCCTCATAGGTCACATAGACGTCCGTCTTGCCCCGCTCCACATATTCCTTGAGCACCCGCCGAAGGTTCGCCTCCAGGGCGTAATACCTGCGGGGAAGCTTGACGGAGACGTCCAGGTATCTGTGGTTGACCGAGCGGATCTCCACGCAGAATTTTCTTGTCCCCTGCTGGAATTCGCCCCGGCCGAAACCGGTCATGCTCCTGATCATAGTTGCTCCATTCCGCCGTCTTTTGCGGACGGCACTGTATTGTCAAAGCCGCGCTTTCGCCCTGTTCCGCGCGGATCAGACGGCACAAGCGCATAGAAATCCATATTGGTTTATTATAGAGCAAAGGGCCGCCCCCGTCAACATAAACCCCCGCCGGATATCATCTTCGGGGTGCCATCCCGCCCGGGATATGGTATGATAGGGAAGCAACTGTTCCGGCATCACCAACGGAGTAAACGATTATGGCTTTTGACGGCATTACGGTGGCAGCTCTCGTCCATGAGCTGTCCGATACTTTAACTGACGGAAGGATCGCGAGGATCGCGCAGCCGGAAAAGGACGCCCTCCTGCTGACCATCAAGACAAGAAAAGGTCAGCACCGGCTCCTGCTCTCGGCAAGCGCCAGCCTCCCCCTTCTTTACCTGACCTCATCCAACCGCCCGGCTCCCCTGACGGCGCCGAATTTCTGCATGCTCCTGCGCAAGCATATCGGCGGCGGGCGCATCCGCTCCGTCACCCAGCCCGGGCTTGAGCGCATCGTCCGCTTCGAGATCGAGCATTTCGACGAGCTCGGCGACCTGCGCAGAAAGAGCCTGATCATCGAGCTGATGGGCAAGCACAGCAACATCATCTTCTGCGATGAGGAGAACATGATCATCGACAGCATCAAGCACATCTCCGCCCAGACCAGCTCGGTGCGCGAGGTGCTGCCCGGCAGGACCTGGTTCATTCCGGATACGATGAACAAGCTCGATCCCCTCTCCGTCACGGAGGAGGAGTTCATCTCCGCCGTCTTCTCCCGGGCCGTCCCGCTGGCCAAGGCGCTCTACAGCTCCCTGACCGGCATCAGTCCCGTGATCGCGGAGGAACTGTGCCACCGGGCAGGTCTCGACTCCTCCCGCAGCGCCCTCACCTTTGAGGCAAGCGCCGGGACCCACCTGCATCATCTCCTCGGCCATCTGGCCGACGATATCCGGGAGCCCCGCTTTCCCCCCCAGATCATCCTCGGCGACAAGGGCGAGCCGGTGGAATTTTCCGCCGTCGACCTGACGATGTACGCGGACATGCGCCGGCAGGAATTCCCCGACATGTCCTCCCTGCTGGAGGAATTCTATTCCATGCGGGAGAAGGTGACCCGCATCCGCCAGAAATCCGCGGACCTGCGCCATATCGCCGCCACCGCCGCGGAGCGCGTCGGGAAGAAATACGACCTGCAGCTCCGCCAGCTGCGGGACACGGAAAAGAAAGACAAATTCCGGCTCTGGGGCGAGCTCCTGCACACCTACGGGTATGAGGCCGCCGAGGGGGCAAAGAGCCTGAAGGTGATCAATTACTACACCGGCGAGGAGATCGAGATCCCCCTCGATCCCACCAAGAGCGCCGCGGCCAACGCCGAAGCCTATTTTGAAAAGTACGGGAAAATGAAGCGGACCGCCGAAGCCCTCACCACGCTGATCGCCCAGACCAAAGCGGACCTGGAGCAGCTTTTGTCCATCCGCACCTTCCTGGACATGGCCCTCACGGAGGAAGACCTCGCGGGCGTGCGCGAAGAGCTGGCCGAGGCCGGCTACATCCGGCGCCGCGCCGCCTCCCCGAAGGCGAAGAAGGAAAAGATCACCTCCGCGCCGCTCCACTATACCTCTTCCTACGGCTATGATTTCTATGTCGGGAAGAACAACTACCAGAACGATGAGCTCACCTTCCGCTTTGCCTCCGGCAGCGACTGGTGGTTCCACGCGAAGGGGGCGCCCGGCTCCCATGTGATCCTGAAAAACAAGGGCGAGGAGATCCCGGACAGGGCCTTCGAGGACGCCGCCGCGCTGGCGGCCTGGTACTCCGCAAACCGCGGCGCGGACAAGGTGGAGATCGACTATGTGCAGAAGCGCCAGGTCAAGAAGCCGAACGGCGCAAAGCCCGGCTTCGTCGTCTACTACACCAACTATTCCATGGTGATCAAACCGGACATCTCGTCCCTCACCCTGGTCGATTGATCAAATGCATTGCTGCGCGCTAAAAGACCCCGGCGAACTTTCACAGTCCGCCGGGGTCTGCTGTTTACGCTGTTGTATTACGGATTTCCTGCTCAGCTTCATGCGCCGTAGAGGGTCTCATGCAGCAGCCTCGTGGTCTCCTCCATGTCGACGATCAGCAGTTCATCCTGCACGGTGTAGCTGCCGTCGTAGGGGATGTGCTGCTCTTTTACTTCATAGGAGATGGCGCTGCCGGCCATCCCGATCAGCCCGAACATGTCCAGGGGGCCGATATCGCTCTGCAGGGCGGGCATGATCTTCAGCGCGGTGGCCGCGGCCTCAAGCATGCCTTCATCGCGGAGCCTGTCGGCGATGGCGCCGATCACCTTTCTCTGCCTCTCGGTCCTGCCGAAGTCATTCTCCGATCCGGTAAAGCGGTTGCGGCAGTAGCCCACCGCCTGATAGCCGTCCAGATGGACAAGGCCGGAGCAGGCGATCTTGTGCTCCTCAAAGTCATCCCCGTTCGCCTCGCACATGGTGAGGATGTAGTCATTCGCGACGACCACCTCGTCGTCGTCAAGCTCAATGTCGATTCCGCCTACCGCGTCCACGATATCGCGCATGGAATTAAAGTCGACCATCGCGTAATTGTTGATATCCAGGTCAAAGCAGGTGGAAAGGGTCTCCAGGGCAAGCTCGGGGCCGCCGTTGGCGCAGGCTGCGTTCAGCTTGCGCAGGCCGATTCCCGGAATCTCCACGCCCAGGTCGCGGAGGAATGATGTCAGATAGATGGTGTGCTTCTGGTTATTGACGGTGACCAGGATATTGACGTCAGAATTCCCGTACCAGCTCTCATCCCTGCGGTCAACGCCGATCAGCAGGATATCGTAGGTGTCCGTGTTCTCCGTGACGGTCTCTTCCTGCACCGGTTCGGCAAAACTCTCCTCAGCAAAACTCTCTTCCGCAAAACAGGCAGTGCCTGCGCACCCCGCGATCATGGCGGCTGCAAGAACGGCTGCGGTCTTCCTCGTCAAGCTTCTTTTTCCCCTCATTGCTCTTCCCCTCTGCCGTCACTTAAGCTCTTCTGCGAAGAAGCCTTCGATCGCGGTCTTTGTTGTCTGTACTCTCCCCTGCACAAAAAACGGCTTTCCGCCGCCTCTTCCTGAAAGCGCCTCATTCATCCGTTTCACCAGGGCGCGCACGTCGCCGCCCTTATGGCCGATCACATATTTGTAATCCGTATCGTCCGAGCCGGAAAAAACGGCGCACATGCCGCCGCAGGTCTCCATGACCTCGGCGCACACCCGCCTGACCTGGTCGGGCCCCAGTCCCTCCGGAATGAGCAGCACATCGCCCTTCCCGCTAAGGTCCTGCGCCATCCGGCGGAACTTCTCGTTTTCCATCTCCACCAGGCGGTAGGCGTCGGCTGCGGCGGATTCTTTGAGCCGCTCCACGGCTGCGGCCGTTTCGCCGGGCTTTGCGGAGAGCAGCATGCTGATCCGGTGATTCTGCTCTTCCATCTCCTCCAGATAGGCAAGCGCCCTTCTCCCGCACAGCAGTTCCACACGCACACCGCCGCGGAACTTCTCCGCGCTGATCAGTCTGATCAGGCCGATCTCGCCGGTGCGCCGCACATGGGTGCCGCAGCAGGCGCAGGTATCGGCGCCTGGGAAGGAAACGATCCGGACGAGCCCGGTCAGCTCCTTTTTGCTCCTGTAGGTCAGCTCGGCCGCTTCCTCCTGGGTGCAGATCCGGATCTGCGTCTCCACATCCTGCCAGACAATGGCGTTCGCCTTCTGCTCGATCCCGCGAAGCTGCGCGGCATCCAGCATGCCGTCAAAGTCGATGGTGATCCGCTCACTCCCCATGTGGAAGCCGACATTGTTGTATCCAAAGGCTTCGTGGACAAGACCGCTCACGATATGTTCGCCCGAGTGGTTCTGCATCTGGTCAAACCGGAACGCCCAGTCGATCTCCCCGTGCACGTGCGTGCCCGGCGGGATCAGGGTATCGGTATAATGGATGATCTCGCCGTCCTTTTCGTGGGTGTCCAGCACCGCGGCGCGGCGCAGTCCGCCGTCCTCGCCTTCAAAAAACAGCGCGCCCCGGTCTCCCGGCTGGCCGCCGCCCTCCGGGTAGAACGCGGACCTGGTCAGCACGACATAGCTCCGGTCCTTGTCTTTGCCGAAGGCACTCACTGCGGCGTCAAACTCCCGTATATAGGCATCCTGTTCATATAATTTTTCAGTCATCGGGAATCCTTTCTTTCCGTATCCGGGCATACCCGTCATATCCGCGGCCCGTATACAGTACCGCGAATCTTCATCATCATAGCGCATTTGCAATCTCTAATCAAGATGAAAACTCGCCTCCTTGCTTTTGTCATTTCTTTCCTGTATACTCACCTTGACATTTGCATCCGGCAAAGAAAGGAATAATTATGACATTCAGAGAACGATATATGAAGGGCGAGGCGGAGTTTGACGAGATCTTCGACCTGACGGACAAGTGGAGCTTCAGCGATGAGACCTGCTCCCTGAGGGAATATCTCGGCCTTACCGCCGAGGAGGAAGACATCTGGGTCTCCCAGAGCGACGAAGCCCTGGAGACCTTTATGGAAAAAGAAAAGACCCGCTGGATCTTCTTCTCGGATCTTGACGGCACTCTCCTGGACGATGAAAAAAACATCTCCGATGAGAACCGCGCCGAGCTCAAACGCGTCCTTGACGCCGGTCACGCTGTCGTCATCTCGACGGGGCGCGCCCTGGTCAGCGCCGTGGCGCAGGCAAAACGCCTCGGCCTGTACGGCCCCTCCTGCTACATCATCTGCTACAACGGGGCGCAGATCTATGATACCGCCGAAAAACGGATCATCTCGCGCACCGGAATCGACCTTCCCACCATCCGCCGGGTGTTCGATGACGCCCACGCGCGCGGGGTGAACATTCAGGCCTATTCCGATACCGAGGTCATCGCGGAAAAAGACAGCAGCAGCCTCCAGCGCTACCTGGCGCAGCAGGCCCTGACGGCAAAGATCGTGAAGGATGTCTGCGAAGAGCTTCGTCATGATTCGCCCAAGATGCTCGCCCTTGACTTTGACGCCCCGGACCTGATCGAAGAGTTCCGCGGCTATATGACAACGACCTACCAGGGCGAACTGGACTGCTTCCTCTCCAACCCCTACTATCTGGAGATCGTCCCCACGGGCGTAAACAAAGGAAACGCCATCCGCTTCATGTCGGAATATCTCGGCGTTCCCCTCTCCCGCACCCTGGCGGCCGGGGATGCGGAAAACGACCTGACCATGATCGAAGCCGCCGGCACCGGCGCAGTCATGTGCAACGGCGAAGACCTTCTGAAGGCAAAGGCGGACTACATCACTACCCTGGACAACAACCACAGCGGCGTCGCCGAGATCCTGCGGAAGTTTATTCCCTGAAACAGGCCCTTAAATTTACCCTGAAACAGAAAAAGCCCTGAGGCTTCGGAACAGTTTATCTGCTCCCGCAAAGCCTCAGGGCATTTTTTGTCTGGTTGTCTGGTCTGCTTCCGGTGTCCTCTGTCTGCTTCTGTCCGCGTTTACCTTCTTCTTCTGCGGATCACCAGGAAGACCACCGCCGCAATGATCACCGCCAGCGCTGCGAGGGCGACGCCCACGATCAGGCCGATCGGGCTCTCATCGCCGGTGGCGACTGCCATGGCGTTGACCACCCTGAAGGTGACGGACTTGGTATCATAGGTGCCGTCCGCTCTCCAGGTGCTGCCGTCGAAGATCTCCTTCGCGTAGGTGACCGTAAGCGTGTAGGTGCCGGCCGCTGTGATCGACATGGAAGTCGTGTAGGGCGGGTTGCTCCAGGAACCGGGCACGCCGCTGATCTGGTAGCTGGCCGGACGGTAACGGTAGTCGCCCGGGTTCGGGTTCGTGTTGCTCATGCCGTTGCCGACCGCGGTAAAGGTGATCGTCGTATTCTTCAGGTATTCCCCATTCGGGTCGATCCCCTGGATGGCGTTGTAGGCAGGCGACGGGCCGTCCTTGTAGGTGGCGGTGACCGTCACGTTGGCCGCCGGCATGATGACCGATGAGTAGAACCGGTCAGGCGCGCTGACCTGCGCATTCCCCGTGTTGACGCGCCAGACATCGAACTCCTTGCCGGAAGCCGGCCAGTTTGCTTCGATGGTGGCCCTGTCTCCCTTGTGGAAGACGCCTGCGCCCTTGCCGCTGGCGACAGAGAGCGTATAGTCGATCGGCACGTAGAGCGCCTCGACCTGCACCGCCTCGGCGGGCATCGTAAACATGGTCTGGGCAGCTTCCGCATTGCCCGGCGTGACATTGCCGGTGATCACGTTCCATCTGCTGAACCGGTAGCCGGCCGGCGCGGTATTTGCCGTGATCTTGACGGTCGTGCCTTCCGTGTAGGTGCCGCTTCCGGCGCCGTTGTACACTTCCACCTGGTTGTTCGCCAGCGCGCTGTACACCGCGTTGACGGTAACGGAGCTGTTCGGCATCTTGAAGGTGTACACCACTGAGCTGGAGGCGACCTTCTTGGTCTTGATCTGTTCGCCGGTGTCGTCCCGGATCACGTTGAAGCCTTCAAAGAAGAGATCGCCATACTGTTTCGCGGAGATGGTCACTTTCTTACCGCCCGCCGCGACAAACTGCGTGCCGTTCCATTTGGCTCCGCCGTCGATCATGACATCCTTGGAGGCCGGAACCACCGCGTAGGTCACGGCTTTTTCCTTCGCCGCAGCCTTTTCTTCATCGGTTCCGTCTTCAGGCAGTCCTTCCGCCTCTTCTTCTCCCTCTTCTTCCTCTTCCGGTTCTTCCTCCGGCGCTTCCTCTTCTTCCTCTTCTTCCTCTTCCTCCTGCGGCTCCTGCTCGATGTAGAGCGCGGTCACCTTGAGGTCCTTCTCCGGCATCGTGAAGGAGAGGCTGTTATCCGTATCCACGGAAGCTTCCAGATCTTCCGGAACCTGCCAGCCGTCAAAGGCAAAGCCGTCCACCTCGTCGGGATAGATCACTGCGGGCTGGCCGGACTCGAAGGAGACGGCAAACTCTTCGCCCGTCGCATCCGTGACGACCGTAACCACAAAGATCATCGGGCCTTCTTCGATGGGCTGCTCTTCCTGCTGGGGATTTTCCTCCTCCGGCTTCTCTTCCTCCGGATTTTCCTCCTGCGGATTTTCCTCTTCCGGCTTCTCCTCAGGCTGTTCTTCCTGCGCGGGGTTGTCCGCCCCGGTGGGATCTACGATGACCGGCTGCTCTTCCTGTGCAGGCTGCTCTTCCTGTGCGGGTTCTTCCTCCTCTTCCTGAGCTGGCTCTTCCTCCTGAGC
>CAMOKZ010000092.1 GCA_946618155.1 uncultured Lachnospiraceae bacterium
TACCCGGTCCCGCTGAAGGCCTGCTTTAAATGCACGCCGGCCCGCATCAGGACAGCCCCGGACACGTGAAGATCCTCGCTCTCTCCGGGCATGCTTTTGATCTTGGCGATAACTTTGTGCAGCGCCGACCCCTGTTTGACATGGATGGGCGACTGCGTGTTGACCAGATCCCCGAACAAAAGCAGATCCAGCGCCTTTGCCTCGCGGGTGAAGTGGTATCTCGCGGCGGGATCGAGTCCTGCGGCGTAATACTTTTCTGTCTGCGTATTCGGCCTGACGAGCTCCTGCAGGAGCATTCCGGCAGCCTTCCCTTTGCCCGGCGATACGCAGGTCCACTCGTGCAGATTGCCGCTCCTCCCCCTGTAGAAGTTCCCGTACTGCAGTACTTTTCTCCACTTTTTATAAAAGCTGACCTGCCGGGCGATCTCTCTCCGCTGGACAGGGAGAAGATCGGGCAGATTGCATTCGTAGCCCAGCACCCCGAACACGGCCACATTAAACCGGGTATCCAGCGGCGTCCTGCGGAGTGTCTGGTGGTTGGGGCTCGCGGATACATGCGCGCTCACGGTAGACATCGGATAGCCGTAGCTGTACCCTTCCTGAATTTTTGCCCTGCAGATGGCGTCCGTGTTGTCGCTCGCCCAGATCTGCGGGAAATAGCTGAGGATGCCCAGGTCGAACCGGTTGCCGCCGGAGGCGCATCCCTCAAACAGGATATGGGGGAACTGCTCCGTCAGGCTCTGCATCATGCGGTAAAGGCCGCAGACATAGCGGTGCGCGGTCTCCCCCTGGCGCTCCGCAGGCAGGCAGGGGGAATAGACGTCCGAAAAGATACGGTTCATGTCCCACTTGACGTAGGTGATATTTGCGGAGGAAAAGACCCTGGCCATCTCCGCGGTCATGTAGGCGACGACCTCCGGGTTTGCCAGATCCAGTATTCTCTGGGTGCGGCCCTCCGCATGGGGCTTTCCGGGGATCTGCATCACCCAGTCCGGATGCGCCCGGTACAGGTCGCTGTTCTCATTGACCATCTCGGGTTCTACCCAGATGCCGAACTGCATCCCGAGTTCATTGACTCTGCGGCAGATTCCGGCAAGGCCTTCCGGAAGCTTTTTCCGGTTCTCCCTCCAGTCGCCGAGGGAAGACGTCTCGTCATTTCTCTCCCCGAACCAGCCGTCATCCATCACAAACAGTTCGATGCCCACGCCCGCGGCTGCCCTTGCGAGGCGCAGCAGAGAGTTCTGCGTGATTCGGAAATAGCTTGCCTCCCAGCTGTTGATCAGCACCGGGCGCTCTTTCTTTTTCCACT
This sequence comes from uncultured Lachnospiraceae bacterium, assembly GCA_946618155.1. Taxonomy (GTDB): domain Bacteria; phylum Bacillota; class Clostridia; order Lachnospirales; family Lachnospiraceae; genus CAMOKZ01. The sequence goes on from CAMOKZ010000092.1 coordinate 1,310, forward strand.
CTCCCCGCACGATATGTTCCCGGACAAAGCGGTGCATCTGCAGGCTCATGCCGGTAAAGCCCTCGCCCGACCAGGTCATCACGGCCTCCGGCGCCTCAAAGCATTCTCCCGGCTCAAGGCACCAGGAAAAGCCCCGCGGGTTGATCCCGGTGAGGACCCTGGTCGACCCGTAGGCGTTTACCTGCGCGGTCTCATAGTGGTTTCCGCTGTAGATCAGGTTCAGCCCGATGCAGGTGCCCTTCCGCTCATCGGTTCCCGGCGTGCTCAGCATCACAAAGGGATTGGCCCGGTTGGAGGAGGTCCCGGTAAAGGATTCCACCACGGCCCTGCCTGCCTCAAGGATCAGGTCCTTCCGCTCCATCTCCCTCGCCCACGCCCCGCCGAAGGACGTCAGCACGTACCCGCAGCCGTCCAGATCGAGCTGGGTGCTCATGAGACGCTCCACCGTGACCTTCTCACTGCTTCTGTTCCGCAGCAGGCTGCTGCGGCAGATGCAGTCGCAGTCCGCGTAGACATAATAGTGGAGCTCCAGCTCCAGGTCATACTGGGCGTCCCGGAACGTCAGGATGAGATGCTCGGCCTTCCCGTCCTCCGTATAGGATCCGGGCAGGGTCCCGAAGGGCTCTTTTCTTTCCGATATCCGGGCGGAGACATAGCGGAAATCACTGGTCCGGCTCCCGTCACTGTGACAGACCGTCACGAAGGGCTCCCGGATGTCCCCCTTTCCTTCTGCGCTCAGCTCGAGCCGCATGTCCTCCTGAACTTCGGGTTCTTCTCCCCGCGCCGAGACAATGCTGTTTCCCGGCTCGAACGCGCGCTTCTGCGCCATCGCCTCAAGATCGTCCCCTGTCACATGGGGAAGCCTTTCCCCGTAGTACAGGTGCTCCATCAGCCCCGCCGGCGTAATGCGCATGCAATAGGTCGTCCTGCGCGTGTGCAGGGCAAAGCCGCCTCTTGCCCCTTCGACTTTCCGGATCATCGTTTATCTCCTTTATGACCGCGCGGCCTTCACCTGCTGCGCGATCTCCTCGATCTTTTCATCCGTCAGGATGTATTTGCGGCGGAACCAGAAGAAAGCGACCAGCAGGCCCGCGATCGGCACGACCGCCATCGTCATGCGAAGCCCGGCCTTGGCCCCGGCCGTCACGCCGGCGGCGAAGTCGACCGTCTGGTCAGCCTCGGTCGTCGCCGCGCTGCTCAGGTTAAAGATCTGCAGGCACAGGGACGCGATAAAGACCGCGACGCCGGAGGCCAGCTTGACCACGAAGGTCTGCATGGAAAAGATCACGCTCTCATCCCTGCGGTGGTTGCGCAGCTCGCCGTAATCCACCGTGTTGGCCAGGAAGACCGTGGTCAGCACGGAGAGCATGCCGTTCGCCGCGAAAATGAAGAAGCCCGGGATGAACAGCACAAAGACATTGCCCATGTTCGTAAAGGCCAGGGCGAGCAGTACAGCGTAGCCGGCAACGGCCATGCCCAGGCTGATGTAGAAGATGCGGATGCTGTTGAACGCGCGGCGCAGCACCGGATAGAAGACCATCATCGCCAGGATCTGCACAGCGCCGCCGAAGGTATTGAACAGCGTGTAGCTGTTGTACCAGGTGCTTCCGCCGAAGTCATACTTGAAGAAATAGATGACCAGATTGGACGTGATGTAGATCGAGCAGTTGATCAGCACGATCGCCACGACGACCGTCATGGCCTGATCGTTCTGTACCAGTGCGCGGAACATCTGCCCGACGGTAGCCGTCTCCATGTTCACGGTGGAATCCTCGCGGATATTCACGCAGGTGAGCACGATAAACACGACGAAGAGAATGGCCACGATCAGGGAGAAGTATTTGAAGCCCGTCCGCTCCACCATCTTGGCGGTCGCGTCCGCGCCGGCAAACATTTTGCCCAGGGTCTGGACCATCGGCATGGTCAGGATGACGATCAGGGAAGAGCCGACGCCCGCGCAGGACCTGGCCAGCGTCGTCAGGCCCTCTCTCTCCTTGCCGCCCTCGGTAAAGGCAGGGATCATGGACCAGTAGGGGATATCCATCATCGTGTAGGTGACGCCCCAGAGGATGTAGAAGATCGCCGCGTAGGCGGTCAGTCCCGCCGCGTCAAGCGATATGGGGGCGCTGAACATCAGAAACAGGACGACCGCGTTCGTCAGGGTGCCGATCATCAGCCACGGTCTGAACTTACCCCATCTCGTCTTCGTCTTGGCCACCACAACGCCCATGATCGGATCATTGAAGGCGTCGAATACGCGGGCCGCCATCAGAATGATGCCCATCGCCACCGCGCTCACGCCGAGAATATCCTGGAAATAATACAGGACATAGCTCGCCGAGAGCATATAGACCATATCCTTTCCCACCGCGCCGAGGCCGTAGGATATCTTTGATTTCCCCGAAAGCTTTGCTTTAGTCTCCATTTTCTTTCCTCTTCCTTCCTGTTCCTTCTCCTTGAATCTTTTTCAGGCTGCCGGTTCTCTTTACGCCTGTTCTTTCATTGCCATGGCCAGCTCCACCGCGCGCAGCGCGCCGTCATAGAGCCCGGCCTGCTTGTTCTGTCTGATGTTCGCGCACATCCCGCACAGCAGACCCGGGTCGGTACGGAAAAGATCGATCATCTGGATGATGTGCGGAATATCCCTGCACTCGAGGGTGCCGTCGCCAAACTCAGCCGAATGGATGGCTCCCCACTTCTCATGCCCGCCGATTCTCCGGATGAAGAGCTTCGGCACGGGGTAGAAGGACAGCTCCGAAGGCTTGGTCAGCAGGACATCGCAGCTGCGCATCAGCAGGTTCGTGCAGTACACGGCCTCAAAGATATTCTCATGCCAGAAAGCGTGCACGCCGACCACCGGTCCGGTAAGCGCCTTCTGCGCAAAGGCCTGGGTCTTGTCCCACTCGTTAAAGTGTGTCCTGGATACCCTGGCGAGCCCGGGGATCTCCTCGACCAGTTCCTCCCAGACTTGCCGGTAATCGCCGACATTCACATAGATCGCGACCCGTTTCGCCCTGATCTCCGGCAGCAGGTAGCGGATCACGGCAGCGAAGATCTCTTTCTGCGCCCCGGCCCCGCCGATGGTAAGCAGAAGACGCAGCGGAGCGCCCTCTTTTGCGCGCTTCTCCCTGGCCGCGCAGTCCGCCTCGATCCCGTCCAGCAGCTCCCAGTCCACATAGTGTCCGGTATAGACCAGGCTGTCCGCCGGCATCGGCTGCAGAACGTCATTGCCCTGCATTCCGTTCAGCACCCGGTATCCGAAATAGGCCTGGTGGGTCTGCACCGTGTGCAGGCTGCCCTCGGCAAGGTGCAGGGCCATCGGCCAGTTATCCGGAATGGCGTTCACCACATGCTGCATGCCCGCATGGAGTGCGGCCTGTGCCGGCCACACGTGTGTCCCGATCACGGGAATGTCCTTCGGGATGTTCCGGAAAACAGGCGCCATCAGCTGTGCGTTCATCTGGTCGGAAGCATTGTAGGAAAGCTTGCGGAACCCCTCATAATTCATCGGTTCCCAGACCGCTTTGTTGAACGCCTTGCTTTTCTGCGAGATCCGCGAGCCCAGAGAGTACAGGTCATTCTGGGCGCTGATCACCTTGGTGCAGGTGGTCTCCGGATAGGAATTGAGATCCATCCAGTAGGGCGTGTACCCCAGGTGATGCGCCGCCGACGCCATCGCCATGGAGATCCGGTAGTGCCCAAAGCCCATCCGGATGTTCCCGACAATAATTCCCTTTTCCCGGTCGAAGGCCTTCTCGCCTTCGCCCTCCCCGACACGGATGTCCCATACGCCGAGCGCGCCGCCGATATGGGCGTTGGGCTCGATTTTGACCGGGTAGTCCGTCCCGGAATCGTCCCCGAATCTCTTCTGGAACCTCTCTTTCGACCTGACCGCGCTCTCGTAGTCCTTCGGCGCGATGGGATTCCCGAAGATCACTTTTGATCTGTCTTCCATCGTGGTATCCTTTCCTGGCTGTGCTGCAGTATTTCGGCTTCCGCGTCCCCTGATCGTCACCCCTTCAGGAACCCCAGGTATTCATCAAAGAGATTAAACAGCATATCTCCGGCGCACACCGGAATCTCCCCGCTCGTATCCGGCAGCGGCGCATAGGTGTACAGGTCCGCCGCCCTGGTCAGGACGAGGGCCGGGATGACATCATAGTGCGGTCCGAACAGCACTTCCATATATTCACTGTATTTTGCGGCCTGGGCAACTTCCTCCGGATCGATCACATCCTTCATCTTGAATTCCAGCGAAAAGACATGATCTGCCGTGATCACCAGGACGTCCGCATAGATCCGGACATGCCCCCGCGTCCGGATCCGCAGCTCAAACCCGATCTCCCAGTCAGGCCATCCCGGACATCCGGCATTATCCAGATCCGTGAAAAGATCCCGCATGACCTGACGGCAGTCCCTGAAGGAATGGAAAAGCCCCCTGGTATCGTTCAGGTTCCTTCCGATCCGCGCGCAGCCCTCCATAAGGGTGGTCATCCATGTCTCCTCGTCCAGATCCATGAATTCCCCGGCAAACCCGTAATATCCGCAGTAATCGCCAAGACCCGCATGGGGCCTTGCCTGCCGGATATAGCCGTGCCACTTGAACTCCCTGTCCCGGAAGCAGAGATCGCTCATAAACGGCGACAGATACAGGTAACGGTTTACTGTCTTTCTGTCACAGCCGACAAGCGCTGCGATCTCCCGCGCCGTCACCCCGTCCCTGCCGCAGATGCAGGCATAGATCTCTCTTTCCGCCTGTGTGACCATATCTCTCCCAAGCCCCGTTTTTGTACTCTTTTTATCCTTCTCAGTATAACAAAAACGAGGCCGGAAGTATACAAAAAGACAGCCGGAAGAGGCGGTGAATACTCACCTTCTCTCCCGGCTGTCCGCCGCGTACATTACTCACATATCTGTGCTTTCCCTTCGCCCGGAGCGCGCATAGGGAAGATCAGCAGGAACGGGTCTTCCTTCCCGCAGGCTTGCCGGCACATCAAGGATTCTCTGGTTCCGGCTGCCCCGGAAACGGAGCGTCAGATCCTTCTGCTCGAGGATGAACGGCCCGTCCACCAGAATATCCAGCAGAGACAGGATCTCATCTGTCACCTCGCAGCGGGCGTGCCCCTCTTTCAGATGGGGAGCAAGTTCTCCGCCCCCTTCGCCGCACCGGATCTCCTCCCAGGTATCCCCGGAAAAAGCCCAGATACTCTTCTTCGGATATCTCTCCCTCACCATGTGCAGGAAAGGCAGAAGCGCCCTCTGGTTCTCCGGCTCGAAGGGCTCCCCGCCGAGCAGGGTAAGTCCGTCGATATAGTCCGGCGCAAGGCTCTCCAGGATCTCCTCCTGCACCTTCCCGTCAAAGGGCTTGCCGTAGGAGAAGCTCCAGGTGCACTCGTTGAAGCATTCTTTGCAGTGCCTTCTGCACCCTGAGACGAACAGGGTCGTTCTTACGCCGATCCCGTTTGCCGTATCATAATATTTTACTTCCGAATAGTTCATGGTCTGTCGTTAGTCGCTCTGCCGGCCGGGCTGCTTACAGATGAAGGACGCGGTCCTTGATCTCCTGCGTTCTGCCCTGGTTCCAGAACTGGGTGCCGATATAGCCGCAGGTGCGTCTCGCCACGGAAAGCATGCTCTGGTCACGGTTGCCGCAGTTCGGGCACTCCCAGACCAGCTTGCCGGAATCGTCCTTGACGATCTTGATCTCCCCGTCATAGCCGCAGCACATGCAGTAGTCGCTCTTCGTGTTGAGCTCGGCGTACATGATATTGTCGTAGATAAACTTCATGACGGAAAGCACCGCCGGGATATTGCTCTGCATATCCGGCACTTCCACGTAGCTGATCGCGCCGCCCGGGGACAGTCTCTGGAACTGCGCCTCGAATTTCAGCTTGCTGAAGGCGTCGATCTGCTCCGTCACATGGACATGGTAGCTGTTCGTGATATAGTTCTTGTCCGTCACGCCCGGGATGATCCCGAAACGGCGCTGCAGGCACTTCGCGAAGCGGTAGGTGGTCGATTCCATCGGCGTCCCGTACAGGGAGTAGCTGATGTTCTCGGCGGCACGCCACTCGGCGCACTTGTCGTTGAGGTGCTGCATCACGCTGAGCGCGAAGGGCTTCGCCTCCGGATCCGTATGGGTCTTGCCCATCATCCGCACGCACATCTCGTAGAGACCGGCGTAGCCGAGGGAAATGGTCGAGTAGTTGTTAAACAGCAGCTTATCGATCTTCTCGCCTTTTTTCAGTCTGGCCAGCGCACCGTACTGCCACAGGATCGGCGCAACATCGGAGACGGTGCCGAGAAGGCGCTCATGCCTGCACCGCAGCGCACGGTGGCAGAGCTCCAGTCTCTCGTCCAGGATCTCCCAGAAGCGGTCCATATCGCCTTCGGCGGAGCAGGCAACATCCACCAGGTTGATCGTCACCACGCCCTGGTTAAAGCGGCCGTAGTATTTATGCTTTCCGCCCTCGCCCAGGCCTTCCGTGTCCGGGGTAAGGAAGGAACGGCATCCCATGCAGGGATAAACATCCCCGTTCTTGTACTCCTTCATCATCTTCGCGGAGATATAGTCCGGGACCATGCGCTTGGCGGTACATTTAGCCGCAAGCTCCGTCAGGGACCAGTAGGGGGAATCCTCCGTGATGTTGTCCTCATCCAGCACATAGATGAGCTTCGGGAAAGCCGGGGTGATCCAGACGCCCTTTTCGTTCTTGACGCCTTCCATTCTCTGCTCGAGCACTTCCCGGATGATGGCCGCCAGATCGTCCCTGGTCCTGCCCTCGGGCACCTCGTCCAGATACATGAAAATC
>CAMOKZ010000093.1 GCA_946618155.1 uncultured Lachnospiraceae bacterium
GTCCAGCTTCGGGATTAGCGGCTTGTGCAGCCATTTGGAGGCGATGGTCGATGTGGTCCCGCCGCAGATGATGTGTTTGCCCTCTTTTGAGAAAAACAGCTGCATCATGCGGACTGCGTCGTCACGGTTGGAAGGCGGGCCGAAGAGCAGGTTCATGGGCACGCGCCTGCGTACACGCACAACGCAGGCCGTCGCGTCGTCTCCCGGATGGCCGCCGTACAGTTTGCTGCACTCTTCGATCAGCCGGGTGGAGAGCACTTTGGCCGTGTAGCCGACTTTCACCAGCATCGCGGCGTAGTCGGCGATCTCTTCCCGCTTCCAGCCGAAGTTGTAGGCCAGACCGATCCCGGCGTGCGGGCATCCGTCGCTCATGGCTAAAAAAACATCCCCTTCCTGCAGGCGGATCATGGAGCGGTAAATCTTTTTCCCGTCGATGCTGACTTCCGTTTTCGGGTAGGCGGTCACCACGCCGTTCCGGATGAGGATGATCAGCGGGTTATCGTACTGGATCAGCTCCGCTGTCCGGTTGTTCAGCAGATGGATGATGGTAAAGGTCGAGTAAGCAACGCCCCTGACGGAGCAGACCGGCAGCGTCGCGGCGATGGTCGAGACGCATTCATCCAGCGAGATGCCGGCCGCCACCATGGTGGAGATGATCCTCGCTGTCAGCGTGGACAGGATGCTCGCCTTCACGCCGCTTCCGAGGCCGTCCGCCAGCACGATCACCGTGGAACTGTCTGACTGTTCCACGATGTCCACATGGTCTCCGCACAGCTGCTCGCCCGCATGGTTGATGCTTTTATAACCGATTTCCGTACACAGATCATTCATTGGTGATCGACTCCTTCAGTTTATACAGCGCGATCTTGGTCTCGGCCGCGGTCTCGCCAAGCAGCGAGGCGATCTCCTGTACAATGCGCATCTGCTTGTCCACCACGCGGTCGGCCACTTCCACGGTCTGCCGGCTGATCTCTTCTTTTTTCCGGCGGGCGTCCTCCTCGCTCGAGACGTCGCGCATGATGCAAAGGATCATGCGGCCTTCCTCCGCCGGCACGATGGTTCTCTCCACAAAGCGGTCGTATTCAGCCAGATAGATCCGCTCGTTAAATATGCCGCGCCCGGTCTCCCGCACCTTGATGAAGTCGTCGGGTTCCAGGATCCTTACCACCTGGTCGCCCAGGATATCGGAGGCAAACCGCAGGTTGAACACCTTCAGCGCGGCGTTGTTGATCTGCTGCACTTCCATCTTCTCGTTCAGGACGAGCACTGCGTTCGGGGTGCTCCTCACGATGGTGTCGGAGAAGCTCTCCGCTTTGTCTTTCAGGAACGGCAGGCACATGGACACTTCCGCTTTGCCGTTAAAAACTGCCGCGGCTTTCTCCCGGCAGGTATTGTATCCGCAGGAGCCGCAGTTCAGCTCGTCGGCGGGCTTGTATTTGCCCATCTCGTGGAGAATCCTTATCAGTTCTTCCTCTGTCGGTTCCTTTCCCCGCTGTTCTATCGTCTCAAAGTTCTTCTTCATCAGGGCCGGTCCGGGCTGGGCCACGTCGAAATCTTTCTCCCCGGCGAAGCGGGCGATCGAGGCGTAGTCGCGCACCGGACTGCGGTGGTATTTCTCCATCACGGGGCCGCCGATGCAGCTGCCCGCGCAGGATGACATCTCTATGAAGGCGTGATGGATCCCGCCCTGGCGGATGTCCTGCAGCGCGGCGATGCAGTTCTCCACGCCGTCCAGCACCATGTAGGTGTATCCGGGCGCATCTTTCTCCATGGTTTTCAGGATCCCGCCGGCGGTCGGGAAGAAGCGGGCCCTGCCCTCCGGGTCCTCTGTCATCTTTCGCGGAATCTCTATTTTTTCCTGTTTCAGCCAGCGGGTCAGTTCCTCAAATGTCAGTACGGCGTCCACAATGTTCTCGTAGTGCTGCGCCTCGTCTTTTTTCGCCACGCACGGGCCGATGAAGACGGTCTTCGCCTCCGGCACGCGCCTTTTGATGTCCATGCAGTGCGCCTGCATGGGCGAGACGACATCCGCCAGATACTCCAGCAGATCCGGGAAATGCTTCTCGATCAGCAGGTTGACGGAATGGCAGCAGGAGGAGATCACCACGTCGCGCTGCTCTTCCGACAGCATCCGATCGTATTCGCGCTTGACCATGGTCGCGCCGAGCGCGGTCTCCTCCACCTCGGCAAATCCCAGCTTCTTCAGCGCCTCCCGCATGCCTTCGATGCCCGCGCCCTCGTAATTGGCCGCGAAGGAGGGGGCCAGGCTCACGTACACCGGCGCGCCGGTCTGCAGCAGGACGTGCACTTTCTCTGTCTCGTCCACGATCTCCTTGGCGTTCTGGGGACAGACTACAAAGCACTGTCCGCACAGGATGCATTCGTTCCCTATGATATGCGCCTGCCCGGCGGAGAAGCGGATGGATTTCACCGGGCAGTGACGGATGCATTTGTAGCAGTTTTTACAGTTCGACTTTTTCAGTCTGATGCAGTCTGTCATGCTCTCCCCGCTTTCCGGCCGATCCTGGCCATGATCTCCTCCTCAAAGAAGACGTCGATGGTTTCCGGCGTGACGCCCGTGAACATGTCGTCGTCCACCTGGATGGTCACGCCTTCCCGGTTGCATCTGCCGGCGCAGAAGCTGCCGCTCAGGATGATGTCGTCCTCCAGATGCCGCTCTTCTATGCATTTGTTGATCTTATCGACAATGAACGCCGTGCCTTTCAGGTGGCAGGAGGAGCCCACGCAGATCTGTACCACGGTGAACCCCTCCGATTCCGCCGGCAGCGCGCACGCGTGCCGTTCCGCCTTATACATTCGGGAGTACCTGCTTTTCGAAGAATTCGTCCACCGTCTCGGGCGATACCGAGAACAGTCTGTCGTTCACTGTGACGCAGACGCCCTGCTGACATTTGTTCATGCAGAAGGTGCCCCCGAGTTCCACTTTGTCGCCCAGATGGTGCGATTCGATGAGGTACTGCAGCTGCGTGACGACCTGCCTGGATCCTTTGATATGGCAGGATGATCCGATACATACCGTAATTTTCATTTTCTTCTATCTCCCCCGTGATTATTCATATTCCACAACATTTGCCCATTCGAGGAGGAATTCTCTCTCCTTCTCATTGCCTTTGACGGACTGGGACGCGGCCACGATGGGCATCCATTTCTGGACGTACTGCCTGGGCGTGCCGCTCTTCTCGCAGAAGAGGCGCAGGTACTCTTCGGCGCTGTCCATGTCTCCGTTCAGCCAGAACAGCAGGTATGTCCTGGCCACGTCAGCAGATGCGTTCCCCTGGGTTACATGGGACCAGTCCAGGACACAGGCGGAGCCGTCTTCGGTGATGATGATGTTGGACGGGTTGAAGTCGCCGTGGCAGACTTTGTCGTGCTTCGGCATCCCCTCGAGGCGGGTGTGCAGATCGTAGCGGGTCGTCGCGTCCAGCTCTGCCTGGCTGATCTTGCGGTTCATCTTGTCTCTCAGCTTGTTGAGCAGCGGGCACTTTTTGCTGTGAATTTCCATCTGGATATCTACCATCTTCTCGAGGTATTCCTGCTTCTTTTCGGGATGCTCCTGCATCAGCTGCGCCAGCGTCTTCCCCTTGATATATTCGGAGACGATCACCCATTTCCCGTCCAGCGTGGTGACTTCCAGGATTCTGGGGATGAACAGATCCGTCTCTTCCATGCGGGCCTGGTTTAAGGCTTCATTCAGCACATCCGCCTTGGAGTAATTCGCGTCAAAAACTTTGATGCACCGCTCGCCGTCGCGATAGATGGTCTTCCGGTTGCGTACAGCTATGATCCGGTCTAAATTCATTTTCTTGTCCTCCTTCCAGATATGCTCCTCTTAATGATTTCCGTGAATGCCGTTCTTCTCCCTGCGGAACGCCTGCTTGAAATCCGTAGGATCGTTCGCCGCTTCCAGCTGGCTCTCGTCGGGTTTGTCGTCCTCGGTGAAGGTCCTGCCGTAGTAGGCATTCAGGTACATCTGCCTGATCTCGCTCATCAGCGGATAGCGCGGGTTCGCGCCGGTGCACTGGTCGTCGAAGGCCTGCTCGGTCATGGCGTCGAGGCGCGCAAGGAAGTCTTTCTCGTCCGGCACGTACTCCTGAATGGTCCTCTTGATGCCGACGCGCTCTTTCAGCCGGTCGATCATGGCGATCAGGTTCTCCAGCTTCTCGCCGTCGGTCGTGCCGCCGGCGCCCAGGTAGTCTGCCACCTCGGCGTATCTGGCCAGGGTGTGGGGATGATCATACTGCGGGAAGGTTCCCATCTTGGCGGGCACCTCGGCGGCGTTAAAGCGGAGCACTTCGTCGATCATCAGCGCGTTGGCAATACCGTGGGGCAGATGGTGGAACGCGCCCAGCTTATGCGCCATGGAATGGCACACGCCAAGGAAGGCGTTTGCGAAGGCCATGCCTGCCATGGTCGCGGCGTTTGCCATCTTCTCTCTGGCTTCCACATCGGTGGCTCCGTTGTCGTAGGCGCGGGGCAGGTACTCGAAGATATTCTTCAGGGCACGCAGCGCCAGGCCGTCCGTGTAGTCGGTCGCCATCATGGAAGCGTAGGCCTCCAGGGCGTGGGTCACTGCGTCTATTCCGGAGGCGGCTGTCAGGCCTTTCGGCGCGGTCATGTGGAAGTCCGTGTCGATGATGGCCATGTTCGGCATCAGCTCGTAATCGGCCAGCGGATATTTGATGCCGGTCTTTTCATCTGTGATGACGGCGAAGGGCGTCACCTCGGAGCCGGTGCCCGCGGAGGTGGGAACGGCGATGAAGTAGGCCTTCTCTCCCATCTTCGGGAATGTGTAGATGCGCTTGCGGATGTCCATGAAGCGCATGGCCATGTCCATGAAGTCTGCTTCCGGATGTTCATAGAGCATCCACATGATCTTGCCGGCGTCCATGGCGGAACCGCCGCCCAGGGCGATGATGACATCCGGCTTAAAGGCAGTCATCTGCGCCGCACCGGCCATGGCGCAGGCAAGGGTCGGATCGGGCGCCACATCGAAGAAGCAGGCGTGGGCAATCCCGATTTCATCCAGCTTGTCGGTGATGGGCTTTGTGTTTCCGTTGTGATACAGGAAGCTGTCTGTGACGATGAACGCTCTCTTTTTGTGCATGACTGTCTTCAGCTCGTCAAGCGCTGTCGGCAGGCAGCCTTTTTTGATGTAGACCTTTTCGGGTGCTCTGAACCAAAGCATGTTCTCTCTCCTTTCCGCCACTGTCTTGATGTTCAGCAGGTGTTTGACCCCGACGTTCTCCGATACGGAGTTGCCGCCCCAGGAGCCGCAGCCCAGCGTCAGGGACGGAGTCAGAGAGAAGTTGTAGAGGTCGCCGATTCCTCCCTGGGAGGACGGCGTGTTGACCAGGATGCGGCAGGTCTTCATGCGCGCGGCGAATTCATCCAGTTTTTCCGCCTGCGAGACGGCATCCAGGTAGATCGATGCTGTGTGTCCGAAGCCGCCGTCGGCGATCAGCTGCTCTGCCTTCGCGAACGCGTCGCAGATGTCCTTCGCCCGGTACATGGCCAGCACGGGCGAGAGTTTCTCGTGGGCGAATTCTTCCGACAGGTCCACGCTCTCCACCTCTCCGATCAGGATCTTGGTGCCCGCGGGGACCGTAACGCCGGCAAGCGAGGCAATGGTCGCGGCCTTCTGTCCCACGATCTTTGCGTTCAGCGAGCCGTTGATCAGGATCGTCTTGCGGACTTTCTCCGTCTCCGGCTCTGTCAGGAAGTAGCAGCCGCGGGCGGCGAATTCCTGACGGACGGCCTCGTACACGCCGTCCAGGACGATCACGGACTGTTCGGACGCGCAGATCATGCCGTTGTCGAAGGTCTTGGAGTGGATGATGGAGTTCACCGCGAGGACAATGTCCGCGGAGTCGTCGATGATGGCCGGGGTATTGCCGGCGCCCACGCCGAGCGCGGGCTTGCCGCTGGAGTAGGCGGCTTTGACCATTCCCGGGCCGCCGGTTGCCAGGATGATGTCTGCTTCTTTCATCAGCAGGTTGGTCATCTCAAGGCTGGGGACGTCGATCCAGGCAATGATGTCTTTGGGGGCGCCTGCCGCGACGGCGGCCTCCAGCACGACCTTTGCGGCCTCGATGGTGGATTTCTTCGCTCTGGGGTGCGGGCTGATGATGATTCCGTTCCTCGTTTTGAGCGAGATCAGCGTCTTGAAGATGGCCGTGGAGGTGGGGTTGGTCGTCGGGATGACGGCTGCCACCACGCCGATCGGCTCGGCAATCTTTTTGATGCCGGCGGAGCGGTCCTCCTCGATTACGCCGCAGGTTTTTGTGTCGCGGTAGGCGTTGTAGATGTACTCGGCGGCGAAGTGGTTCTTGATGACCTTGTCTTCCATGACGCCCATGCCGGTCTCTTCGGCCGCCAGTCTCGCCAGCGGCAGGCGGGCCTGGTCTGCGGCTGTCGCGGCCGCGAGGAAGATCGCGTCCACCTGTTCCTGCGTGTAGGCGGAGAAAGTCTGCTGCGCTGCCCGGACGCGGGCGAGTGCGGCCTCCAGCTGTTCCACACTGTCAACTGTCACGTATTGGTTGGTACCCATGCTGTGTCCTCCTGGGAATGTTATTTAATTAACAATCTTTGTGTCGCTTTTTATTATATTCGCTGGGAGGGCGTTCGGGTATGATTAAATTGTTGGGTGGGGGTGATGAAAAAAGATAAGGGGGGTGAGTTGGAGGGGGGTGAGTCGGTAGCTGGTGACTCAGAGGGGGCGAGTCGGAAGCGGGTGCCTCCGGCTCATCCCATCATTCAAAGCAGCTTCTTTGGGAATTGCAGACCTCTGTGATAAACTGCTTGTCAAGTGCGGAAAGCCTGTAATCTTTCCTGTAGATCAGGACGTCCCTGTACAGCTTTTCGTTGTCCGCGCACGGTCTCTGGCGCAGATCGAGCCGTCTCAATACCTCCTCCGGGATGGGCGAGACCCACATGTAGGTCTGCGGGTTCACACAGAGCAGGTCGAACTGGCTTGCCCGCTCGAACACGCAGATGCGCCGCTGCACATCATCGGGCAGTTCTTCCTTCCGGACGGCTGCCAGAGGGAGAGACGGGACATAGGGATCCCCGTGGGCGATCTCGATCAGGGGCTCCAGATCCCGGTACGAGATGCTCTCTTTTAAAAGCAGCGGGCTTTTCGCGTTCATGACCAGGACGTAGTGGAACTCCGCGATCATTTCGTAGATCAGTCCTTTCGCCTCGAGCATCTCCTTGAACTGCCGGTCATACATGGAGGCGTACCGGAGGATGCCGAGCTTGTAGTCCTCCGAGAGCACATTTTTGATGGCGCGGATCGAGTTTGTCTCCTTGTAGAAAAGTTCGACCGGCGAATCAGCCAGCTGCATGGAGAACCTGGCAAACGCATCGGAGATGTAGCTGGCGCGCGGCACCGACACCGAGAAGTGCTGTTTCTGCTGCACGTCCGTTTTGTAGAGATCTTCCAGGGCATCGATCTGTTTTAAAATGTTTCTGGCGTAGCGGGTGAATTCCTCCCCCTCCGGGGTCAGCTTCATGCCTTTGCTGGTGCGCTCGAAGACCCGGATGCCCAGGTCCGCCTCAAGTTCTTTGATGCAGCGGCTCAGATTCGGGGGAGCGATCATCAGTTTTTCCGAGGCCTTGTTGAGGGAGCCGCACTGCGCCACTTCCACTACATATTTCATGTGAAGGATATTCATGGTGTGCGTTTACCGCCTTTCTTGCAGTGAGTCAGCGGGACGTTGTTACTGACTCACTGTGGGTTGATTATATCACAATCCGGCGGTCAGGCCGAATTTGCGGCATCCTCCTGTGTCTGATCCCGGGAGCATCCCCTGCGGCTGTTCCTTCCATAAGGTCCCGGTATTCCATCAGCACAATAACGCTGTTCTCGATCCTGTACTGCTCGTTAATTCCGGTAAGCCGGAAGAGCAGATCTCTTTCCTTTAGCCATTTACTGACAGCGCACAAACGGCTTCAATCCGCCTATCTTCTCAGGTATGCCGACGATACCGGAAATGTAAAATACGTGTCAGGGTAGGGCTCATTTTTCAGGGAAAAATGCCACCATTCACAGTCAATGGGCACAAAGCCGCTGCGAACCATCACCTTCTGCAGGCGCAT
>CAMOKZ010000094.1 GCA_946618155.1 uncultured Lachnospiraceae bacterium
TGCAGAGAAGAAAAAGCGGGGGAGGGCGTGTGAAAAAACGAAAGTTTTTTCACACGCCCTCCCTCTTCGCTTAAGGAAAGACAGCCCCGGCTGTCCCTGATCACATACCCCCCGGCGATCAGTTCTTTCAGACTGTGCCTGACGGCCGAACAGGAGATTCCGAACCAGCCGGCTACGTCGGCGGCGCGGACAGACCTGTCCTCCCGGCCGAGAAGACTGATCGCATACAGATGCATATCTCTGGACAGTTCTGTCATCATCATTCCCTCATCAACCTCACAGGCAGGTAAGTCAGGCATGGGAGTCAGCGGCAGCATACAACAAGAAGTTAAGACTATCATACGTTAGATTGGCAAAACTTTCCAGTGCCGATTGAAACATAATTTTCGAACCAGTAGGAACAGGCAAAACGCACAATAACAAACAGAGAGTTTTATCTATTCCGACAAAAACGAAATATACGAACATTTTCATGTTTACAAATGTTTGCCTTGGGATATACTAACCTTGAGGAGGAAAGGTAACGGGTATTTTATCAACCCACCCCCCGTTATCCGTAGATGAGATGAAAAAATTAACCAAAAAAGCAGCGGATATGACCCTGAAAGAACTTGCGGCTTATATCGACTATTCCGTGCTTAAACCGGAATTCACTCCCGAACAGATCGTAGAGCTGACCAAGGACGGCGTGCAGCTCGGCTGCGCGACGATCTGCATCAATCCCGGCTACATGGATCTGTGCGATCCCTACGTGCGCGGCACCGAGACCGGTCTTTGCCCGGTCGTTGATTTCCCGTTCGGCACCAGCTCCACTGAATCCAAGATCAGACAGATCGAGATCGTCGCGAAGTATGACACCGTCAAGGAAGTCGACGTTGTCGCGAACTTCGGCAAGATCAGGGCAGGCCTTTACGATGAGGTCACCGAAGATCTGAAGGCCTGCGCGGAAGCAGTCCACAAATTCGGCAGAGAGATCAAGGTCATCTTCGAGACGGACGCCCTCAACGAGGAGCAGATCCGCAGGACCTGCCACTGCTGCATGGACGCCGGCGTAGATTTCGTTAAGTCCAGCACCGGTTTCCTGACCGGCTTCGAGGCCCACGGCGCGACGCCCGAGGTCGTGAAGATGATGCAGGAAGAAGTCGGCGATGTCTGCAAGGTCAAAGGCAGCGGCTGCATCCGCACCAGAGAGCATTTCCTGCAGCTCATCGACATGGGCATCGACAGAATGGGCGTTGGCTATCGTTCCGTACCGGTCGTTCTCGGCCTGGACAGATAAGCAGTCAGACACTAAGCAGTTAAGAAAAAGGGGAAACCGGGAATGGATACACAGAAGAATGAAATTCTGAAGAAAATGAAGTCGATGGGCGTCTTCTGGGCGCTGGTCGTATTGTTCCTTGTAGGCTGCATCGCCAGCCCGCAGTTCCTTAAAGCCGGCAACATGATCAACGTTGCCCGCCAGATCTCCATCAATGGTATTATCGCACTGGCCATGACCTTCGTGTGCCTGATCGGCGGCGTCGATCTTTCCGTCGGTTCCCAGGTTGCCGTGTACGCCATCATCATGGCGACCATGATGAAGAACAACATCAGCCCGTTCCTGGCGATCCCGGCTGCGTTTGCCACAGCCATGCTGATCGGCTTCCTGAACGGCCTGGGCGTATCAAAAGGCAAACTGGCGCCGTTCATTATGACGCTCGGTTCCATGACAGCTCTCCGCGGTCTTGCCAAGTACATCTCCAACGGTTCTCCGCAGAGCTGGAGAAACACAGACATCAACATCAAGTTCATCGGCCAGGGCTATGTCGGCTTTATTCCCTTCCCGGTGATCATCTTCATCATTCTTTTCCTGGCGGCTTTCTATACGCTCAAGTACACCAGCTTCGGGCGCAGCGTCTATTCGGTGGGCGACAACAAGGAAGCGGCGAGACTGAACGGTATCAACGTGCCCAGGACGCAGCTGATCTGCTTCATCCTGACCGCGTTCGGTTCCTTCGTTTCCGCCCTGGTCCTTACCTCCAAGCTTTCCTCCGCGGATCCGACCGCGGGTGACGGCTACGAGCTGACTGCTCTTTCCATGTGCTACATCGGCGGTATCTCCACCATGGGCGGCGTGGGAAGCATCACCGGCACGCTGATCGGCGCCTGCCTGCTGACCGTTCTGTCCAACATCATGAACCTGGTCGGCATCAACTCCTACATGCAGAACATCGTGCAGGGCCTTATCGTCATCATCGCAGTGCTGCTCGGCGGTCTCGGCGGACTGAAGCGCAAGAAGAAAGCATAATGATTGCGGTAATAGTTTCTATTACATATACACACACATTTTTACAAGGAGGGTTTACACATGAGGAAAATGATGACTGCTGCTATGGCACTCGCGCTTGTCGGCATGATGGCCGGAAGTGCTTTCGCCGAAGAAGAGAAGTTCGTGATCGGCTATGCGCAGAGAGGTACGGACGCTGCCTACACGATCAACATGATGTCCCAGAACCTGGATTACGCGGAAGAGAACTTCCCGGATCTTGAGTTCAAGACCACCGATGCTCAGAACGATGCCGTGAAGCAGGCTTCCGACGTTGAGGACCTGATGAACGCCGGCGTTGACCTCATCATGGTTTCCCCGCTTACCGCTGACGGTCTTACCGATGCTGTCCAGGCTGTTATGGATGCCGGTATCCCGGTCGTCACCATGGACCGTATGGTTGACTGCGATGTTACCGTTAAGGTCGTAGGCGACAACTATGGCATGGGCGTTATGGCTGCTGACAAGATCGCTGAGATGCTGGACGGCAAGGGCGCTGTCATCGAGCTGTGCGGCACCACCGGCGCTTCCGCTACCGTTGACAGACAGGGCGGCTTCGAAGACACGCTGGCTGAGAAGTATCCGGATCTGCAGGTCGTTGACTGGCAGGATTGCAACTACATGGCTGCTCCGGCTGCTGAGTACATGGAAGACATGCTGCAGAAGTATGGCCCGGGCGAGATCCAGGCGGTCTATGCGCACAACGACCAGATGGCTATGGCTGCTGCTGAGACCATCCTTGCTGCCGGCCGCGGCGACGAAGGCATCATCATCTGCGGTATGGACGGTGAGGAAGCTGCGTTCCAGATGGTTAAGGACGGCTCCATGGCGTTCACGATCATCTATCCGGTCATGGCTCCCGAAGGCGTCATCGCTGCGCACAACATCCTGACCGGCGCAGAGCAGGAAGGTGAAGTTGTCTGCGAGTCCACTCTGGTTGACGCTGAGAACGTTGACGAGTATCTTGGCACCGGACTTTGATCCTGATTTGAACTGAACCTTTGGTCTGATCAGACCGGGGGTCCGGCGCCCGCGCGGCGCCGGACCCCCTCCATAAGGAACGACAAGGAACGACGGATAAACCGTGAAGGAGTAGGGCATTATGCTTAGAATGAATCATATTTCGAAGGAATTCCCCGGCGTCAAGGCGCTCAACGACGTGTCTCTTACCGTCGAAAACGGGGATATTATGGCCCTCGTCGGGGAGAACGGCGCCGGAAAGTCGACACTGATGAAGATCCTCTCCGGGGCGTATGAAATGGACGAAGGCGAGCTCTGGATCGACGATGAAAAGATCGAGAATCCTACTCCCGCTAAGATGATCGAAAAAGGCGTGGCAGTCATCTACCAGGAACTGATGCTGCTCCCGCACCTGTCCGTGGCGGAGAATATCTACAACGGGCGGTATCCCAAGAATAAATACGGCAAGATCGATTACAAGAAGATGAACGCGGACGCGAAGGCCGTTCTCGACAAGCTTCACCTTCCGGTGGACCCGGAGGAGAAGGTCGTCAACCTTTCCGTCGCGCGCAGACAGATGGTCGAGATCGGCAAAGCGCTCTCCAAGGACGCGAAAATCATCGTTCTCGATGAGCCGACGGCCGTTCTGGCGGACAGTGAACTTGAGGGACTCTTCAACCTGGTCCGCGCGCTTTCCAAGGAAGGCATCTCCTTTGTTTACATCTCGCACAGACTGAAGGAAGTATTCGAGCTGTGCAACAAGGTCACGATCCTCAAGGACGGCTGCTTCGTTGAGAGCGGTCCCGTGGAGGACTATGACACCGACAAGCTGGTGGCCAGGATGGTCGGCCGCGTGATGACCGACATCTATCCCGAGCGGGAGCATGTCATCGGCGAGACGGTACTGAAAGTGGAAAATCTGAACCGCGAAGGGGTTCTGCATGATATTTCCTTCGAACTGCACAGGGGCGAGATCCTCGGCTTTGCCGGGCTGGCCGGCGCGGGCAGGACGGAGACACTGCGCGCCATCATCGGCGCGGATCCCTATGAAAAGGGAGAAATCACCTATTTTGGCAAGAAGGTCAAATTCGGCACCATCAAGGAAGCGGTGGACGCCGGCATCGGTATGGTTCCCGAGGAGCGCAAGCTCCAGGGCCTGCACCTGAAGCACAACATGATCTTCAACATGACGCTGCCGAAGCTGTCCAAGTACAGCGACAAGTTCGGGACGATCTCCCCGAAGCAGGAGAAGAAGGTCGCGGACGAGTATGTGGACCTGCTGCAGATCAGGCCCTTCAACTCCGAGATCATCACGACCAATATGTCCGGCGGCAACCAGCAGAAGGTCGTTCTGGCCAAGTGGCTGGCCTCCGACTGCAAGGTCCTGTTCGTTGACGAGCCGACCCGCGGCGTCGACGTCGGTGCGAAGCGCGAGATCTACGAGATCCTCAACTCCCTGCTCAAGGAAGGTCTGTCCATCCTGATGGTATCCTCCGAACTGCCCGAGCTGATCGGTACCTGCGACCGGATCTGCGTGATGAACAGCGGCAGGATCACCGGCGTTCTGGAGAGAGGCGAGTTCACTGAGGAAAAGATCATGTCCTACGCGACCATGGAGGTCTGATGACGTGTTTGATATCTGTGTATACGGTGACGCGCTGATGGATATGTTCCGCGGCGACGGCGCGGACGCTTTCATCGCCAACTGCGGCGGCACCTGCCTGAACATGGCGGTGTGCGCGGCAAACCTGGGCCTGAAGACCACCTTTGTCGGGCGCGTCGGCGATGACGTGATGGGCAGACGCCTCGCGCGGGTGATGACGGAGCACGGGATCGATACCCGGGGCCTTATCATGGACAGCGCGTACTTCACCACCCTTGCGTTCGTCGAGCTCGACCACGGCGAGAGAAGCTTCAGCTTCGCCCGCCAGTACGGCGCCGATATCATGATCCATCCGGAAGACATCGATCAGAAAGCCGTGCGCAGCGCGCGCCTGTTCCACTATTCCGGCATGACCCTGATGGCGGAGCCGAGCCGCTCCACCACCCTTGCCCTGCTGGAGCAGCTGCACAGCGAGGGCATGTACATCTGTACGGATATCAGTTACCGGCACAACCTCTGGAGCGATCCGGAGACGGCCGTCCGCGTGACCCGGCAGGCCCTCCCCTTCACGGACCTGGTGAAGTGCTCCGAGGAGGAGGCGCTGCTGATGACCGGCAAAGAGGACCTGAAAGAGGCGGCAGAGTTCTTCTGCTCCTACGGCCCGCAGCTGGTGGTCATCACCTGCGGCGAGCAGGGCGCGTTCTGGTACAGGAATGGCGAGTGCGGCACAAAGCCGCCCTACAAGGTAGAAGTTGTGGATACCACCGGCGCGGGCGACGCGTTCTTCGGCGGTTTCCTTTACCAGCTGATGCAGCTTGACGACCCGCGCAGCGTAACGGCCGCGCAGCTTCCCGGGATGATCCGCTTCGCCAACGCGGCGGGCGCGCTGAACATCCGGCAGAAGGGCGGCATCGACGGGGCGCCGACCCTGGCCGAGGTCGAAGAGCTGATGCGCGCGCAGGCGCACTGATCTGCGCAGGCGCAGCAACCGGAGGAAGAAGATGCCATTTATTAAAGCGGATATATCGGTCAAACTCAGCAGAGACCAGAAGAGAGATCTCTACAAGGCGCTCGGGGAGCACATCACGTGTTTTGCGGGAAAGTCGGAGCACGGACTGATGACGGAGATCTGCGACGAATGCTTCATGTCGCACGGCGGCGAGGCGCACCCCGCGATCGCCTGCTTCCAGGTGAAGCTGTTCGGCAAACAGGAGGATGAGTGCTTCCTGAATTTCACGAAGAAGGTCTGCCGGACCTGCGAGGATCTGCTTGCGATCCCGGCTGAACATGTTTATATTGTCTATGAGTACGCGCCCGCCTGGGGGAATAACTACGAGAATTCCTGAGCGGCGGTCCGGTGTGCCGAAAGAAGAGGATGAACGCCGGTGCGTGCCAGGGGTACGCGCCGGCGTTTTAAGCCGTGCGGAAGAGAGGCGCGGCATGACCTGCACCGAAGGAGGAAGAGTATGATGACATTTGACAGCGGCAAACTGGTCTGGACAAGAGAGCCGAAAGAGTACACCATCGGGGAAGACCGCATCGAGATCGTAACCATGCCCCACACCGACCTGTGGCAGCGCACCTACTATTATTTCCGCAACGACAACGCGCCGGTCCTGCAGATGGAGACGGAGGAGGAGTACTTCTCCTTTGTGGTGAAGACCGATTTTACCGGCGCCCATCACCGCTTTGACCAGTGCGGCGTGGTCATCTACCTGGACAGCGAAAACTGGCTGAAGGCTTCCGTCGAGCAGGAAAACGACAAGGTCGCCTACATGGGTTCCGTCTGCACCAACCACGGCTGGTCCGACTGGGGAACCACGGCCATCGATCCCACCGTCAAGCAGATGTGGTACCGCCTGAGCCGGCGCCGCTCGGACTATAAGATCGAGACGTCCCGCGACGGCGTCAACTTCACCGACATGCGCGTCTGCCATCTGCACGAGGGCGCGGGAAAGATCCGCTTCGGCATCTACGCCTGCAGCCCGGAGGATTCATCCTTCCGCGCCGTGTTTACGGACATGAAGATCACGGAATGCATGTGGGCCGCCCACGACGGACAGCAGCCGGACGAGGACTGCTGAGCAGCAGACAGGAGGAATACCGTATATGCGCACTTTTCTGGAATTTGTACCCGAAACAAATGAGATCGATATGGAGCGGATCGGCCGTCTCCAGAACAGGATGGCGTGCCGTGAGGCGAGCATCTGCAGCGAACGTGCGCTTCTGTATACGGAGAGCTTTAAGCAGACCGAAGGGGAGCCCTACATCCTGCGCAAGGCCAAAGCCTTCGCGCATACCCTGGCGAACATGACGGTCTACATCGAGCCGGACAGCCTGATCTTCGGCAATCAGGCCAGCCGGAATTTTGCCGCGCCCGTTTTTCCTGAATTCTCCATCGACTGGGTCGTGGACGAGCTGGACGGGACGAACGGCGCCACCGCATTTGACCAGCGCACGGGCGACGTGTTCCGGTGCTCTGAGGAGGTAAAGCGGGACATCCGCTCCATCGCCCCCTACTGGCACGGTCATACCCATCAGGATGAGGTGAACAGCCACCTGACGGAGGAGATCCGCAAGGCCTCGAAGCAGGGCGTCCTGCACCTGGGCGGCATCTCCAATTCCGGCGACGGCCACATCGTGCCCAAGCACGAGCTGGTCCTGCAGCGGGGCTTCCGCTCGCTGATCAATGAAGCCCGCGAAAAACTGGAGGATGCTTCCCTGACAAGGCAGCAGCAGGACTTCTACCGGGCAGTCATCATCTCCCTGGAGGGGGCCCTTGCCTTTTTCCGCCGCTTCGGGGAAAAGGCGCGGGAAGCCGCCGCGGAGTGCGCTGACCCGGCCAGAAAGCAGGAGCTTCTCGCCATGGCGGACATGGCGGAGACCATGATGGAGCAGCCGGCCCGCTCCTTCTGGGAGGGGTGCGAGGTCTGTTACATGGTCCACATCCTGCAGATGATCGAATCCAACGGCCACTCCTTCTGCTACGGCCGCTTCGACCAGTACATGCTTGACCTGTACCGGGCCGACATCAGCAGCGGGCGCCTGACCAAGGAGAAGGCCCTCGAGATCATCACCCACATGTTTATCATGAACAGCTCCAACAATAAGGTGCGCGGCTACGGCCACACGCGCTTCTCCCAGGGCTATCCCCTCTACTCCAACCTGGTGGTGGGCGGGTACCGGCCCGACGGGGAGGACGGCACCAACG
>CAMOKZ010000095.1 GCA_946618155.1 uncultured Lachnospiraceae bacterium
ATGGTCTTTCCCTTATTCTCCGGCCTCTGCGCCAGCGTGATGGCAGCGCACAGGGCCGCGCCCGAGGAGATGCCCACCGAGATTCCCTCGCGCCTGGCCAGAAGCTTTGCTGTTGCGAAGGCGTCCTCGTTCTCCACCGGGAGCACCTCGTCATAGACGGAAGTGTTCAGCACATCCGGGACGAAGCCTGCGCCGATGCCCTGGATCTTATGCGGGCCGGCGTGTCCCTCGGAAAGCACCGGGGAGCCGGCGGGCTCTACGGCCACGACTTTGACCTCCGGCTTCTGCTCCTTCAGGTACTCCCCTGTTCCGGTCACGGTGCCGCCCGTGCCGACACCCGCGACAAAGATGTCCACCGCGCCGTCCGTATCCCGGTAGATCTCCGGACCCGTCGTCGCCTTGTGGATGGCGGGGTTCGCCGGATTGACAAACTGTCCCGGGATAAAGCTGTTCGGAATCTCCTCCGCCAGCTCCTGCGCCTTCGCGATGGCGCCCTTCATGCCCTTTGCCCCCTCCGTGAGGACAAGCTCGGCGCCGTAGGCCTTCAGGATGTTGCGGCGCTCCACGCTCATGGTCTCCGGCATGGTGAGGATAATGCGGTAGCCCTTGGCGGCCGCGATGGCGGCCAGGCCGATGCCGGTGTTGCCGGAGGTCGGCTCGATAATGACGCTGCCCTCCCCAAGCAGCCCCTTCTCCTCCGCGTCCTCGATCATCGCCTTCGCGATGCGGTCCTTGACGCTGCCGGCCGGGTTAAAGTATTCCAGTTTGACCAGCACCCTGGCCTCCAGTCCCAGTTCCTTTTCAATATTTCCAACTTCCACAAGGGGCGTATTGCCGATCAGTCCCAGTGTGCCCTGATAGATCTTTGCCATTTTTCTTCCCGCCTTTCTTTTATCTGACCGCCGCGAAGCCTTTTTCCAGATCCGCGAGGATATCGTCGATGTGTTCCGTGCCGATGGAGAGCCGGATGGTATTCCGGTGGATGCCCGCCGCCTCCAGCTCCTCATCGGTCAGCTGGGAGTGGGTGGTGGTCGCCGGATGAATGACCAGGCTCTTGACGTCCGCGACATTGGCCAGCAGAGAGAAGATCTCCAGCCCGTCGATAAAGGCGAAGGCTTCCTTCTGTCCGCCCTTGATGTCAAAGGTGAAGATGGAGGCGCCGCCGTTCGGGAAATACCGCTCGTAAAGGGCGTGATCCGGGTGATCCGGCAGGGACGGATGCCAGACCTTTTCCACCTGCGGATGGTTCACCAGGAAATCCACGACCTTTTTCGTATTCTCCGCGTGGCGCTCAAGCCGCAGGGAGAGGGTCTCCGTGCCCTGCAGCAGCAGGAACGCGGCGAAGGGCGAGATGCAGGCGCCCGTATCGCGCAGCAGGATGGCGCGGATGTAGGTGACAAAGGCCGCCGGGCCCGCCGCATCGGTAAACTTCACGCCGTGGTAGCTGGGGTTCGGCTCGCTGATCCAGGGATATCTGCCGGACGCCGCCCAGTCGAAGGTCCCGCCGTCGACGATCACGCCGCCCAGCGTCGTGCCGTGGCCGCCGATGAACTTGGTCGCGCTGTGGACGACGATGTCGGCCCCGTGCTCCAGCGGGCGGATGAGGTACGGCGTGCCGAAGGTGTTGTCGATGACCAGCGGAATGCCGTGGGCGTGGGCGATCTTCGCGATCGCTTCGATATCCGGGATATCGCTGTTCGGGTTGCCCAGCGTCTCGATGTAGACGGCCTTGGTCTTCGGTCCGATCGCCGCCTCTACTTCATCAAGGTCATGGATATTGACAAAGGTGGTATCGATCCCGTAGAGCGGGAGGGTGTGCGCCAGCAGGTTCGCCGAACCGCCGTAGATGGTCTTCTGGCTGACGATGTTCTCGCCCTTTGCCGCCAGCGCCTGGATGGTGTAGGTGATCGCGGCCGCGCCGGAGGCCACCGCAAGACCGGCCGCGCCGCCCTCAAGCGCCGCGATGCGGTCCTCGAACACGCCCTGGGTGGAGTTGGTCAGCCGGCCGTAGATATTGCCGGGATCCGCAAGGCCGAACCTTGCCGCCGCGTGTTCTGAATTATGAAAAACGTAGCTCGTGGTCGCGTAGATCGGCACCGCGCGGGCGTCGCTCGCGGGATCGGGCTTCTCCTGCCCGACATGAAGCTGCAGAGTCTCAAATTTATACTTTGCCATATCCGTACCTTCCTCTCTACAGAGGCAGCGCGCATTTGCTCAGCCTTTCGGGGGTCTTGCCTCCGGATGCTTCCGGTAATAGTCCTCCAGCGCGGACGAGATGGCCTCCTCCGCGAGCACGCTGCAGTGCATTTTATAATCCGGCAGGCCGTCCAGCGCTTCCGCAACGGCCTTATTCGTCAGCTGCTCTACTTCCTCAAGCGGCTTTCCCTTGATCAGCTCCGTGGCCATGGAGCTGGAGGCGATGGCGCTGCCGCAGCCAAAGGTCTCAAACTTCACATCGGTCACGATGCCGTTCTCAATTTTCAGGTACATCTTCATGATGTCGCCGCATTTTGCATTTCCCACCTCGCCGACACCGTCCGCGTCCTCAATGACGCCGACATTGCGGGGATTGCGGAAATGGTCCATCACTTTTTCACTGTATAATGCCATTTCCCTTCCTCCTTTTACAGAATGAATTCCTTTTTGCCTGCCATCAGGTCCCTCCAGACCGGGGAGAAGCTGCGCAGATACGCGACCACTTCCTTCACCGTCCGGATGATATAGTCCACTTCCTCCTCCGTGATGTCCTCGCCCAGGCTCAGCCGCAGCGAGCCGTGGGCCACATCGTGGATCCTCCCGATCGCGAGCAGCACATGGCTCGGATCGAGGGAGCCCGAGGTACACGCGGATCCTGATGATGCGCAGATCCCTTTGTCATCCAGCAAAAGCAGCAGGGATTCGCCTTCGATGCCCTCAAAACAGAAGTTCACATTTCCCGGCAGCCGCCGCTCCTGGTCCCCGTTCAGTGCACAGTGGGGAATCTCCTGCAAGCCGGCGATCAGCCGGTCCCGCATTCGCACGACCCGGGCCGCGTTTTCCGCCATCCCGGCGTCCGCTTCCTTCAGCGCCTGCGCCATCGCCCCGATGCCGGGGACATTCTCTGTGCCTGCCCGTCTGCCGCGCTCCTGCGCGCCGCCCTCGATCAGATTCGTGAGCCGGATGCCCTTCTTCGCGTAGAGGAAACCGACTCCCTTGGGCCCGTGGAATTTGTGGGCGGAGGCGGACAGCATGTCAATACAGTCGTCCGTGACATTGACCGGGATGTGGCCGACCGCCTGCACGGCGTCGACGTGGAAGAGCACTTCCTTCTTCCTGCAGATCGCCCCGATCTCCCGGATGGGCTGGATGGTCCCGATCTCGTTGTTCGCGTACATGATCGTGACCAGACAGGTGTCCTCCCGGATGGCCGCCTCGACCTCGGCCGGGTCGACGATGCCGTTCTCATGTACGTCCAGAAGCGTGACGGAAAAGCCTTCCTTTTTCAGCGCCTCCAGGGTGTGCAGCACGGCGTGGTGCTCAAAGGCGGTGGAAACGATATGCATCTTCCCCTTTTTCCTGCCCAGGGCCGCCCCGGTCCGGATGGCCTGGTTGTCGGCCTCGCTCCCGCCGGAGGTAAAGGTGATCTCTCTGGGCGAAGCCCCGATCACGCCGGCAACGTCCTGCCGCGCCTGCTCGAGCACTTCCTTCGCCTTCTGCCCGTGCGCATACAGGCTCGACGGGTTGCCCCACGCCTCATCCAGCAGGGAGACGAATACCTTCGCCGCCCCGTCGCTCATCTTAGTTGTTGCGGCATTGTCCGCGTATATCATGGAACTAAGCTCCTTTCTTCGCTTTCTCCTATCTGGTTCCTGATTATATTCCCATTCACATACTATGTCAATAGGTAAATGCATCTTGATTTACCTACCCGCCTACTATATAATAGGTCTATAGCCAAAAAGAAGGAGGCAGCGTATGATTTCGACAAGAGGACGTTATGCGATCCGCGTGATGATCGATCTGGCCCGGCACGACAACGGCAGCTATATCCCGCTGAAGGATATCGCCGCGCGTCAGGAGATCTCCAAAAAATACCTGGAGATCATCGTCAAGGACATGGTCGCCGGCGGGCTGATCACCGGCGCCAGCGGTAAGGGCGGCGGATATAAGCTCTGCCGCAGGCCGGAGGAATATACCGCCGGCGAGATCATCGAGCTGATGGAAGGGCCGCTGGCGACGGTCGCCTGTCTGGCAGAGGGCGCGCCTCCCTGTCCGAGGGCCGCGTCCTGCGAGACTCTGCCCCTCTGGGCCGAGTACGACAAACTGACCCACGAGTTCTTCTACGGAAAGCGGCTGAGCGACCTGCTGGAGGACTGAAATGAAGGAACAGAAAAATGAAAGTCCCCGGCCGGGCCGGGGACTTTCTGTACAGCAGAATAATGACATCACTCCTGCTTCTTGCGGTCGGAGTAAAGGACGACCACACGCTGAATGAAGATGAACAGGAGGAGCAGCGCGCCGGTCGCGATCTTGCCCCACCAGGACAGCAGGTTGCCGTTGAAGGTGATGATCGCGGGTATCGCTGATTTCAGCAGTACGCCGAACAGGGTGCCGATCATATAGCCGACGCCGCCGGTCATCAGCGTGCCGCCGATGACAGCGCAGGTGATGACCTCCAGCTCGCCGCCCTGCAGCGCCAGGTTCCATCCGCTCTTGACGTAGAGGACGTAGGCAAAGCCTGCAAGTACCGAGCAGAAACCGTTGAAGGCGTAGACCAGGATCTTGGTGCGGGCCACGGGCAGACCCATCAGCTTCGCGGACTGCTCATTGCCGCCGATCGCGTATACGTTGCGGCCGAAGCGGGTCTTCTGCAGCAGGATCGTGCCGATGATGATCATGATCAGGAACAGCAGCAGGTTGAAGTTGATATAGCAGATCGGTTTGATCTTTGCCCATTCGCCTTCTTCATTCCACCACTTGATATAGATCTTGAAGCCGGCCAGCGCGTCGATCAGGTCATTGTGGATCTCAATGGATTCGCGGCTGATCAGGGAGCAGACGCCTCTGGTCAGGAACATGCCGGTCAGGGTCATGATGAAGGGCGGAACATTGAGATAGTGAATGGCCGCGCCCATCAGGGCGCCAAGTCCGACGCCGATGACCAGCGCAAAGGCCAGGCACAGCAGCGGATGCAGGCCCAGCTTCGCGACGCCGTAGGCGATCAGCATGCCGGTCAGGGAGGAGACCGCGCCGACCGACAGGTCAATGCCGCCGGTGATCAGGACCATCGTCATGCCCACGGCGCTGATGCCGTAATAGGCGTTCTCCGTGAACATACTGATGATCAGCGTGCGCAGGGTCAGAAATCCTTTATCGGCGTAATTGATGGCGCCGAACAGATAGATGATCAGAAAGATTCCGATGGTCGCGTAGACCATGATGTACTTCGGATTCATGATACGGGAGAGAAGGCTCTGCCGTTTTCTTCTGGTTGTTTCCATAAATGCGCGCCCCCTTTCCTCAGCTCTTTTTCAGACTTGCGCGGCGTTCGGAACGGCGGGCAAAGTATTCACGCACCGGTTCGCTCTGCAGGATGATGACGACTGCGATGATCAGCGCCTTAAACGCCATCGTTGCTTCCGCGACAATACCGAAGTAATACACGAAGGTTACGATCGTCCGGATAATGATCGATCCGATCAGGGTCCCGACCAGGCTGAACTTTCCGCCCGTCATGGCTGTTCCGCCGATGACGACCGCCAGAATGGCATCCATCTCATAGTTGATGCCGGCGTTGTTGGAGTCGTTCGACATGATGCGGCTGGAGTAGATCAGGCCGGCGATACCGGACAGGAAGCCGGTGATCGAATAGACGATCATGATGACCGCGTCCGAGCTGATGCCGGAGAGCCGGCTCGCGCTGCGGTTGACGCCGACCGATTCAACAAAGGTGCCGAAGGCCGTCTTCCTCACAAACAGGCCCATACAGATACAGACGACCGCCATGATCACGATCGGCATCGGGATGGGGCCAAGGTTCCCCTGCCCGATGACGCGGAATGGTGAGTACATCGTGGTGAACTGTTTGCCGTCTGTCAGAATCTGTGCGATGCCGCGGCCGCTGACCATCAGGATCAGCGTCGCGATGAACGGCTGCATCCCGCCCTTCGCGATCAGGAAGCCGTTGAACAGTCCCATCAGCGTACAGGTGATCAGCGGGAAAAGAATGGCCATCCAGAACGGCTTGACGGAATAATCACCGGGCGTAATGTATTCCAGCACATCCCAGCGCATCAGTTTCAGCGCCATGGCGCCGGATACCGCCACCAGCGCGCCCACGGAAAGGTCGGTCCCGCCAAGCGCGATCGCGAGGGTCATGCCCATGGCGATGATCGAGATCTCCGCCGAACGGTTGACGATATCGATCAGGCTCCCGTACAGGACGCCGGTCGTCGGCTGAATGCTGATCGAGAAGAAGTCCGGCCGGATGATGAAGCACACCAGCAGAATCAGGACCTCGGCCACAACGGCCCAGGTGATCTTTGACCGCGTGAGAGCGGATAAATCAAATGCTTTCTTTTTCATGCGCCCGCCTCCTCGCTCTTAGCTGCTGCGCCTTCCGCAATGATATTCAGGATATCCTGCTGCGTGCAGGTCGCGCCGTCTACCTCTGCCACCTTCTGCCGGTCGCGCATAATGACGATCCGGTTGGAACAGCGGATGATCTCATCCAGTTCGGAACTGATGAATACGACGGACACGCCGTCTTTGCACATCTCCAGCATCAGTCTCTGGATCTCGGCTTTGGCGCCGACGTCAATGCCGCGCGTCGGCTCGTCCAGGATGAGGACGTCCGGCTCGGTCGCCATCCAGCGGGCGAGGATAACCTTCTGCTGATTGCCGCCGGAGAGCTCGCTGATCTTCTTTTCCGCATCGGGCGTCGCAATTCCGAGGGCCTCGATGTACTTGTCCGCCAGCTTCTCCTGTTCCGCCCTGGACATGGGATGCAGGAAACCTCTGCGGGCCTGCACGGCCAGCATGATGTTTTCGCGGATCGACAGATCGCCGATGATGCCGTCGACCTTACGGTCCTCGGGGCAGAACGCGATCTTTTCCATGATCGCCGCGTGCGGATTGGTCAGGTTGACCTTCTGCCCTTTCTTCCGGATGGTGCCCTGCGCGATCTTTTCCGCGCCGAACAGCATTTCCGCGGTCTCGGTTCTTCCGCTGCCAAGAAGGCCTGCGAAGCCCAGCAGTTCTCCCTCCTTCAGGTTTACGCTGATGTCCCTGACCTTCCCCGGCACGCCGATATGCTCCGCTTCCAGCATATAGGGGGCGTCCGGCTTCACCTCCGCTCTCTTCAGGTTGAAGATCACGTCGATATCCTTACCGATCATCTCCGTGACCAGCTGGACTTTGTTCAGTTCATCGATCCCGTAGGACCCGATCAGATGGCCGTTCCGCAGAATCGTCATCCGGTCCGAGATCTCATAGACCTGGTCCAGGAAATGCGTGATGAAAATGATGCCCATTCCCTGTGCCCGCAGATCCCGCATGACATCGAACAGGAGCCGGACCTCATGATCATCCAGGGACGAGGTCGGTTCGTCGAGGATCAGGATCTTCGCCTTCACATCCACGGCGCGGGCGATGGATACCATCTGCTGGATCGCCGTCGAATAGAAGGACAGCGGCCTGGTCACATCAATATCCAGATGGAACTGTTTCATCAGTTCATCCGCTCTGCGGTTGATGGTCTTCCAGTCAATGCCCCCGCGCTTCATGGGCTGGCGCCCGATGAAAATATTCTCCGCCACGGTCAGGTTCGGGCACAGGTTGATCTCCTGGAACACCGTGGAGATTCCCAGGTCCATGGCCTGCTGCGGGCTTGTCGGATTGATCTCCTTTCCGTCCAGAATGATCTGCCCGGCATCTTTATGATTAACGCCGGTCAGGCATTTGATCAGCGTGGATTTGCCGGCTCCGTTTTCTCCCAGCAGAGAATGGACCTCGCCTTTGCGCAGAGTGAAATTGACTTTGTCCAGAGCCTTGACGCCGGGAAACTGTATTTCAAT
>CAMOKZ010000096.1 GCA_946618155.1 uncultured Lachnospiraceae bacterium
TAGCGTCTGTTCGGATCGATGCATTCCATGGCGGCGCGGTCCGTGGCGTCCAGATCGGACTCCTTGCCGGACAGGCAGCACCAGCGGAACGGGCCATAGCCGAAGTCGAACAGCTGCGGGCCAAGGATATCCTCGACGTAGGACGGGAATACGAAGCCGCCCTTGTCATCCACGCCGTTGCGGCAGATCTCTTTGACGCCGGCGTCGTAGACGGATTTCAGGAAGCTGTTGCCGTAATCGAAGAAGTAGGTGCCGCGGTCATGCAGCTGACAGATCAGCTCGTAGTGATGGCGCAGCGTCTTGTCGACCAGCGCGCGGAACTTTTCCGGATCCTCCGCGAGCATCTTCGTGCGCTCCTCGAAGGTCAGGCCCTGCGGGCAGTAGCCGCCGTCGTGGCAGGCGTGGCAGGAGGTCTGATCGGAGAGCAGGTCGACGGTCACGTTCTTCTCCAGCAGGAACTCGAGCAGATCGACGATGTTGCCGTTGTAGGCGATCGCGCAGGGCTCCTTGGCGGCCTGCTTTTCCTGTGCCCAGGCCAGCGCCTCTTCCATGCTGTCCGTATATTTGCTTACCCAGCCCTGGGTGTAGCGGGTCATGATGCGGGAGATGTCCACTTCCGCGATGATCGCGACTGCGCCGGCGATCTCCGCCGCCTTGCCCTGGGCGCCGCTCATGCCGCCGAGGCCGGAGGACACGAACAGTCTGCCCGCCAGATCCTCATCCTTCGGGATGCCCAGGATGAGTCTGCCGGCGTTCAGCAGGGTGTTGAAGGTGCCGTGCACGATGCCCTGCGGGCCGATGTACATCCAGCCGCCCGCGGTCATCTGGCCGTAGTTGGCGACGCCCATGGCCGCCGCGCGGTTGAAGTTCTCCTGGTCGTCAAACTCGCCGACCATCAGGCCGTTGGTGATGACGACGCGGGGCGCGTTCTCGGTCGAGCGGAACAGGCCCAGCGGATGGCCGCTCATCACAGCCAGGGTCTGGTCGTGGGTCAGGACCTTCAGGTATTTCTTCAGCAGCAGGTACTGCATCCAGTTCTGGCAGACCTGGCCGGTCTCGCCGTAGGTGACCAGCTCGTAGGGATAGAGCGCTACCTCAAAGCTCAGGTTGTTGTCGATCATGACCTGGAAAGCTTTGCCCTCCACGCAGGCACCCTCGTACTCATCGATGGGCTTGCCGTAGATCGCGCCCTCCGGGCGGAAACGGTAGCCGTAGATGCGTCCTCTCTCCTCCAGCTCCTGGGCAAATTCCTTCGCCATCTGGGCGTGGAACTTCTTCGGGATGTAGCGGAGCGCGTTCTTGACCGCCAGCTCCTTATCCTCCTGCGTCAGTACGGATTCTCTCTTCGGCGCCCTGCGGATGCCCTCCACAAACTTCGGATAAGGCGGCAGTTCGTCAAAGTCCAGTACAAGTGAATTCAGGTCACTCATCTCTATCCTCCTCCTTTAGATTTTATTTTTTACCCCAGATACGCGCTGCGCACCATCTCGTTGCTGCGCAGGTTCTCGGCGGTGTCCGTCAGGACGATGTTTCCGGTCTCCAGCACGTAGCCGCGGTCCGCGACCTTCAGGGCTTTGTTGGCGTTCTGCTCGACCACGAGGATGGTGATGCCCTCGTCGTTGAGCTCCTTGATGACCTGGAAGCAGGTGTTGACCATGATCGGCATCAGGCCCATGGAGACCTCGTCGATCAGCAGCAGCTTCGGGTCAAGCATCAGCGCGCGGCCGATCGCCAGCATCTGCTGCTCGCCGCCGGACATGGTGCCGGCCAGCTGGCGGCTGCGCTCGCCCAGGCGCGGGAAGATCTCGTAGACGCGGCTGATGTTCTTTTTCAGCCTCTCTTTGTCCTTCACCGCGTAGGCGCCCATCTTCAGGTTGTCCTCGACGGAAAGGCGGCCGAACACGCGGCGGCCCTCCGGCACGTAGCCGATGCCCAGCTGTGCCCGCTGGAACGAGGACATCTTCGTCAGGTCCTGCCCGTCGTAGGTGACGGTGCCGCTTTTTGGCTTCACGATGCCCATGATCGTCTTGATCAGCGTGCTTTTGCCGGCGCCGTTGGGGCCGATGACGCTGACCAGCTCCTTGTCCTCTACCTTAAGGGAAATGCCGTGGAGGACTTCCATCATACCGTAGGATACATTCAGATCCCTGATCTCCAGCATCAGTCCTCCTCCTCTCCCAGATAGGCTTCGATCACCTGCGGATCGTTCCTGACTTCGTCCGGCGTGCCCTCGGCGATCTTGACGCCGTAGCTTAAGACCGCGATCCTGTCGCAGACCTTCATCGTCATGGGCAGGTTGTGCTCGATGAGGACGACGCTCTTGTGCATCTCTTTGAGCTTGAGCATCAGCTCGATGATCTCGTTCATCGCGAAGTTGGAAAGGCCCGCGCAGGGCTCATCCAGCATGATGAGATCCGGATCGGTCACCAGCACGCGGGCGATCTCCAGCCTGCGCAGATAGCCGAGGGATACGTCGCTGGCCTTCTTGTCCCGCATCTCGGTGAGGCCGGTCTGCTCCAGCACCGCTTCCGCCTTCGCGATGACCTCCGGCGTATGGCTCTTCTTGAAATAGGACCGGATGCCCGTGTATTCGTGCACGCCGGCCGCGGCGATCACGTTGTCCAGGATGCTCAGGTCCGCCAGGGGCCTGGAGATCTGGAAGGTGCGGGCGATGCCCATCTTCGCCACCTGATGGGCGGGTTTGCCCTCGATGTGGCGGCCGTTGTAGATGATCTCGCCTTCCGTCGGCTTATAGACGCCGCAGATCATGTTGAACAGGGTCGTCTTGCCGGCGCCGTTGGGGCCGATGATGCCCAGGGTCTCTTTTGCCTTGATCGTCAGGTCCAGGCCGTCGATGGCCCGAAGGCCGCCGAAGTACATCTTGAGGCCTTTGATCTCCATCAGTTCACTCATTACGCGGCCCCTCCTTTCCCGCTCGCCGCCGCTGCAGGTTTAAACAGCCTGCCCAGCGCGCGCATGATCGGACTTCCGTTGCCGAAAAGGCCTTCCGGCATGAAGCGCACCATCAGGACAAGGAGCAGTCCGTAGACGAGGCTCCGGTAATCATCCGCAAAGCGCAGGATCTCCGGCAGGAAGGAAAGCAGGATGCCGCCCAGGATAGGCCCGTGCAGCGTCCCGATGCCGCCGATGACGACCATCGAGAGCACCTCGATGGACACCGTGAAGGCGAAGCTTGCCGAGGAGATGTAGCCCATGCGGAAGGAATAGATGCCGCCCGCCAGTCCCGCGATGGCGGTACCGATGATGAAGGCGAGCACGCGGTAGCGGTTCACGTTGATGCCGAAGGACGCAGCCGCGGCCGGATCGTTGCTGATGGAGGCGAGGGCCATGCCGAACCATGACCTGCGCATCTTCACGATCAGCAGGCAGAGAATGACGATAAAGACAACAGCCAGGATGAAGAAATCCAGGTTGGTCCACTTGTGCCCGAACATGAAGGGCTTCGCCACGTTGAGGCCAAGGGAGCCGCCGGTGATTTTCAGGTTGTTGAACAGGGCAACCATGACGAAGTTGATGCCGATGGTCGTGATGGCCAGGAAATCTTCCTGCAGGCGCATGGAGATGAAGCCGACCACGGCGCCGCAGACGCCGGACATCAGCATGCCCGCCAGCAGGCAGAGCCAGAAGTTAACGCCGCGCTCAGCCAGGATGGCGGCCGTGTAGGCGCCGATTCCGAAGAAGGCGGCCTGCCCCATCATCGCCTGACCGGCGTATCCGGTTATGATATTCAGCGAAAGCGCCAGGAGAATAAAGATGGCAGCCGTCGCACTGATCGATAAAAAGTATGCCATGTTTACCTCCTCACACTTTGTTCTTTCTTCCGAGCAGCCCCGAGGGTTTGATCAGCAGCATGATGATCAGCACCACAAAGGCGATGGCGTCCTTCGGGATCGGCAGGTTGAAGTACACGGAAAGGAAAACCTCCGCGATACCGATCAGAAGGCCGGCGATAACGGTGCCCAGCGGGTTGCCGAGGCCCCCGAGGACGATGATCGCCAGCATCTTGTAGGACGGCACCTCGCCCAGGGCGGGGGTGATGGAATTGTACAGGATGCCCGTCATGATACCGGCCGCCGCGGCGAAACCGTACCCGAGGATGTAGGACAGGGCCATCGCGTAGCTCGTGTTCACGCCGCATACGCCGGCGATCTCCGCATCCTCCGCGGTCGCTCTCCAGGCGAGGCCCAGCTTCGTCCGGTTCAGGATGAACCAGAGGATGAACAGCAGGACCGCCGTCAGGACAAAGATCATGATCCAGGCGGGCTGGATGGTCAGTTTCTTGCCGAAGACAGTGAACTTGTATACCATGACCGGGAATTTCAGGTTGTAGGCCTTGGTTCCCGCGCCGCAGATGAGCCGGACCGCGTCACTGCTCATCGTAAAGAGGCCGACCGCCGCCACCAGAGGAATGATGGAGAGGGTGCGCGGCTTTGCCAGGATGGGCGAATACACCGTGCGCTGCAGCACGACGCCGCCCAGGCCCACCAGCGCCATAGAGCCGATGAAGGCAAGGACGATGCTGCCGGTCGCATGGAAAATGTACCAGCCCACGTAGGCGCCCACCAGATAGGCGCCGGCGTTCGCAATATCGAGGATGCCGAGGATGCCGTAGATCAGCGTGGCGCCCATGGCTGTCAGGGCGTACAGGCTGCCGATCGTCAGCGCGTTGATCAATTGCTGTAAAAACATGTTCTCTCTCCTAAAAAGGAATCCCCGAAGCGGTCTCCGGGGATTCCTGGGCGTGCATGTATCCTGGTCGCGGGAGGGCCGGATCACCGGCCTGCCCCGTCAGGCTGCCGCGCAGCGTCAGCTCACGCAGGATCAGTAGTTGGCCGGGTCGATGATCGCGGCGTCGTCGATGGTAGCTGCGAAGTGATACTCACCGTCCGTGACCTGCTGCACCTGAACGGGCTTAACGGCGGAGCCGGCCTCGTTGTAGTACAGGAGGGTGCCGGTAACGGTATCGAAATCCTTCATGCCGGCGATGTATTCCTTCATCGCCTGGGTGTCGGTGCCGACATTGGCCATCGCATCAAAGAGGACCTGGAACGCGTCGTACACGGAAGCGCCGACCATGTCGGGCTGCATGTTGTAGGTCTCGATGTACTTGTCGATGTATTCCTGGGTCTTCTCGTTCTCATCATCACGGTTCATGTTCGTGGTGATGTAGAGGCCGTTCGCGAATTCGCCGGCGGTCTCAAGCAGCTGCCAGGAGTCCGCGCCCTCGGTGCCGAGGATAGCGCACTCAAGACCCTGCAGGGCGACCTGACGGCAGACCTCGGAAGCCTGCTCGTAGTAGTTGACGGAGTAGATCAGGTCGACATCCTCGCCCGCGATCTTGGTGATGACGGAGGTCATGTCGTTGTCGGAGATCGCGATGTAGTCCTCGGAAACGATCTCGATGCCGTACTCGGCGGCTTTCTGCTTGAAGTAGGTGGCCTGCTCGGTACCAAAGTCAAGGTCTACCGCAACGATGGCGACTCTCTTGGCCTGCAGCACTTCGCCCGCGAAAACAGCGGCAGCCGTGCCCTGTACGGAACCCGGGAAGGACTGGGAGAAGACCAGGTCGCCGGCGTTGACAACGTCCGGATGGACAGCGTAGGCGGAAACCAGGAGCTTGCCCGCTTCCTGCGCGATGGGGGCCGCGACCTTGGTCGGGCCGGAATAGGAACCGGAAACGATAGCGGCGATGCTGTCGTCCGTGGTCAGCTTCTCAGCAATATTGGCAGCCTCGGTGGTGTCCAGGCCGTCATCATAATCAACCAGTTCGACCTGCTTGCCGTCGATGCCGCCGGCTTCGTTGATCAGATCAACAGCAAGTTTGGCAGACTGCAGGGAGCTCTGTCCGTCAGCAGCTGCGGAAGGTGCGGAGACCGGAGCAAAGAAGCCGATCTTGATCGTGTCTTCCGCGAAAGCGGCCGTCCCGACAGCGAGGGTGCATACTGCGCAGGCGATCATGGAAATAACCTGTCTCTTTTTCATGTTCACTCTCCTCCTTTTTCATTCTCAGGGTCTTCGAAAACCCGTTTATCCGCCCCGGGGAAGAACATCACCGGTCTTGCCGGCATCAGGGCCGGCATTCAGGCCGGTCATCCGGCCGGCATCATAACCGGTATTTATTCCTGTTCTGCCGGACATTCCGACTGGCCGGGACAATGAAAAATTAACAAAAATAGTATAGCACTGACCGGAAAATTGGTCAATCCGCTTTCCCTCTCCAGCCGCATAATCTGCGGCCTATTCCGCATAAATTATACAAGCTTTTTCAGGAAGTGCCCTTCCACGCGGATCCCTTCATCTACGACAAGAAACGCGGCCGGATCATACTCCTTGATGATCGAGAGGAGTTTGTGCAGCTCATATTTATTCACGATCATGATAAAGACCGACTCATTCTCCCCGGTATACCGGCCGGTCGCGCTCATGCGGGTCAGGCCGCGGTGCATCGCGCCCATGATCTCGATCTCCAGCGGGACCGTATCCTCCAGTTTGGTGATCATCATCACCTGCACGTTGATGTTCTGCGTATGCACGCGGTCGCAGGCCACGGAATTGATCACCGAATAGATCAGCGAGTAGATGACCGTCGGAATATCAAACAGCAGCAGGCAGATCCCGTAGAGGACGACATTCACGCCCGTATTGATCTTGCCCACAGACATCCTCGCGCCGTTCTGGATGGCGATCATCCCGATCAGCGTGACGCCGCCGTCGCTCGCCCCGGTCCGCAGGACCAGGCCGATGCCCACCCCCGCCATAATGCCGGCGATCAGGCAGTTCGCGATCTTCTCCTCCAGGACGGGCGCCGCCGGGATGGGAATGATCGTCAGCAGGACGGTGATCACCGAAATGGCAATGATCGTCTTGGCCACGAACCGGCGCTTCATGTACCTGGCCGCCAGGATGATGCCCGGCAGGTTCAGCAGATAGTAGATAATACCGGCCAGGTCAATGCTGCCGGTGCGAAACCCCGTATACCGGGTAAGCAGCGTGACAAACAGCTGGGAAAAACCCATCAGGCCGCCCGAATACAGGTGCAGGGGCCGCAGGAACACATTGATGCCCACCGCGTAGATCACCGCCCCCAGCACAATCCCCGGCACGCGGAACCGCTCCTCCTCCCATACTGTTTTGCTCTTCTCCTCAGTCTGCTCCCGCAGCGTGACCTCATCTCGCACAGAATTCATAGTAAGAAAGACCGCCTTTCTTCAGGATGAATGGCAGCGCATGACGCCGGGCTGGCGAGTCGCTGCTCTTGCAGGCAATGCAGGCGCGGGATAACCGCTCTCCTGCACACAATGTAACATACCGCAGGCCCGGTGTACAGAATTTCCCGCGACTTTACTCTGTGTGTCTGTGCGCAGGCTATGACCGCGAGCCTGGTTTACAGATTGGCAGGCGCTTTCGCCCTGGTATCTGCAGGCATTGGGCCAGGCGTACAGATTGACAGCTATTTTCACACCTGCATCTGAAAGCGCGGCGACATGCACCGCATATCTGCAGATTATCCCGCGGGTTGCTTTGTTTATCTGCCCACACTTACAGATTTTCCCGCGACTTTACTCTGTCCATCTGTGCGCAGGCCTTACCCGCGGGCCGGGGAGGGAAAAAGGAGCTGCCGTGCTCTCGCACGGCAGCCCCGCAATCAGTCTCAAGTCAGTCAAGCTCATTCATACGGATACGCCGGCACATCCGGGCACCCCAGATACTCCCGCAGGCTGCCCGCGATGAACTCGTGGTCCGCGATGTGGAACATATTGGAGGCGATCGCCGCGCCGACCATGGTCCCGTCTTTCAGACGCAGCGGGAACCCGCCGCCGCAGAGCGCGTAGTCTGCGCTGGAGAGCCCGTTGTCGGAGAGCGTCTCACCATTGCGCTCCAGGTTGTAGGTCGC
>CAMOKZ010000097.1 GCA_946618155.1 uncultured Lachnospiraceae bacterium
CGACGATATAGACGTCGCCCTGGGCGTTCGGATCCACCCAGGTCTCCTGGGCCGCCGCCTCCGCCGCTGCCTGCTGGGCTGCCGCTTCCGATGCCGCCTGCTCAGCCGCCTGCTGGGCCGCCGCTTCCGATGCCGCCTGCGACTCGGACTGCGCCTGGTAGGCGCCCGAGATGATAGCCTGCACCTGATTCAGGTCCCGGTTGCCGACCGCGGCGTACATCGCCTGGGTGAGGGCCGGGTTTGAGGAGGCCACGCCCACATCGTAGGCCGTCGCCACCGCCTGGTAGGTGCTGCTGTTGACCTGCACGGAATCGTACAGATTGCCGTCAATGTAAATGTTCTTCCACAGCTCCGCGGTGTAGCCCGTATGCGGAGACTGGGTCTGGTTGATGTAGCCGATGCTCTGTCCCGGGTTCGCGTACATCACGATCCCGGTGGGCTCCGTCGTGCTGGTCACGTTGCTGACGAACTCGATGGTACGGTTCGCCGGGCGCGTCTCCTTGCCGAAGATGGTAAAGGTGATCGTGCCGTTGTAGCAGTAGCCGTAGATGTAGATCGGATACTCGGAGGTGTTGACAAAGGCCATGTCCATGACGCCTTCCGCGATCGCCGCGTCCTTGGAGGGATCCACGTAGGTCACGATCATCGTATGGTTCGACCGCGACACGACCTCCAGCTCGGCCTTGAGGACCGCGTTGTACAGGGTCGTCGAGACCTGGCAGATGCCGCCGCCGTAGGAATCCACGACGCGGTTCTCCTCGTAGGTCGGGGCCTGCTCATAGCCGTTCTCCGCCGTAAACGGGGTGACGGCGTCGGTCACGGAGAAGTAGTCGCCGGGCCACAGCAGGGTGCCGCTGATCTTCGAGCAGCCGTTCTCCACGTTGACCATCCGCCCCCAGCTGGAGGCCGAATAGTCGGTGGTCGCCTTGCCCAGGACATCCGTGATCATGCTCAGCTTATCCTTCGAGATGTCCGGCGCCACGCGCTCCACGGGCATGTCGATCTTCAGCTCGCCGCCGTCCCAGTTCTCGACGGCCTGCTGTACGGTCCCGGCCGCCTCGTCCACCAGGAGGGAGACGCCGTCCGTACCGCCCTCGACTGCGGGGAGGCCTTCGTCAGATATATAGATCGAGCCGTCCACCGGCTCGGTATTGTAGCTTTCGCAGCTGTGCAGAAAGGCCTTTGCGGTCTCCATGTCGACCGACAGCTCCAGCGGGTAGGTCATGTTCTCGTGCTGGAGATCCTTCTGCGCCTTGTAGCGCTGCACGATATTGCCCGTCGTGCCGAGCCTGGTCACCTCGTCCGTCACATCCTTGTTCGTCCAGACAAGGCCAAGCTGGGACAGCGTGGCTTCCACCGGCGTATCGCCGATCTGCAGGGTGACGCTCTGCCCGGAAAGCCGCTTTACTTCCTCTTTGACCGCGGACTTTGCCTCGCTCTCGGTCATCCCGCCGACGTCAACGCCGCCGACGAAAATGCCCCTGCTGATGACCGCGTCGGCCCCGAAGGCCTGCCCGCCAAGCAGCAGGGCAGCGATGATTCCCGCCGGAAGAAGCCTTCGCGCAGACGCTTTTGGTTTCTCATTCATGCTCTATGTCTCCCGGTCATGCTTACCTGAGCGCGCTCAGGACAGTCGTAATGATCATGGCGGCGATCACGACGCCGATGATGATCGCTGCGATTCTGCGCTGCTTCTTTTTGTTCATGTTGAAGAACATCCTGTCTCACCTCTTTCCCGGGGACCCTCCCGGGTCCTGTCATGCTGGTTTATCTCTTTCCGGAAGCCGCTTTACTGAAGGACCATCCTGGCCGCGCCGCAGATACCCGCGTCGTTGCCCAGCGTGGCGAGCGCGAAGGCCGCCTGCTTGCAGGCCGAAAAAGCGTACTCCCGGTAATATTTCTGGATATAGTCGAGAATGACGGGGCCCGCCTTGGAGACGCCGCCGCCGATGACAAAGACCTCGGGCGCCGTCACGCAGGAGAAGACCGCAAGGGCCTTGCCCAGGTACGCGCCGAAGCGCTCCGCGATCCTGCAGGCAAGCTCATCGCCCGCCTTGACCGCGTCGAACACGGCCTTGGCGCTCAGCTCGCCTTCCCGCAGCACGGAGGGCTGGTCGGACGCCGCCAGTTCTTCCCTGGCCAGCCTGACAATGCCCGTCGCGGAGGCCACCTGCTCAAGGCAGCCGCAGTTGCCGCAGTTGCAGGGCTCTTTGATCGCGTCCTCGACATGGGCGTGGCCGATCTCGCCGGCCGCCCCGTTCGAGCCCGCCAGAATCCTGTCGTTGATGATGATCCCGCCGCCGACGCCGGTGCCCAGGGTCACCATGATCATGTTGTGGTAGCCGGCTCCGCCGCCCTTCCACAGCTCGCCGAGGGCCGCCACATTGGCGTCGTTCGCGGCGCGCACGGGCAGTCCCGTCAGCTCATGGAGCACCTTCGTGATGTTCACCCTGCCCCAGTGCAGGTTGACCGCCACTTCCACGCAGCCTTCCTCGTCCACCGGTCCCGGGATGCCGATCCCGATCCCGGCAACATCGGTCTTTTTGATTTTTTCGTCCCGCATTTTGTCCAGAACCGCATCCGCCACATCAGGCAGGATGTAGGCGCCGTTGTCCTCCGTTCTGGTCGGGATCTCCCATTTCTCCAGGATCTCGCCCTCCACGTTGAACAGGCCGCACTTGATCGTCGTTCCGCCTACATCGATACCAAAACAGTATTTCGCGCTCATTGCCGCATCTCCCCTTTATTCCTCGTCCGCGTTTTCCTCGAGGCTTTTCATCAGATTCTTCTGCACACGGTTATACAGTTCCCTCGCGGCGTTGTAGCCCATCTTCTTCTGTCTGTGGTTGACAGCCGCCGCCTCAACGATCACGGCGAGGTTGCGCCCCGGCCGGATCGGCAGGGAGTGACATACGACCTTGTTGCCGAGGAATTCCGTGTACTCCTCCTCGAGCCCCATCCGGTCATATTCCTTTTCTCTGTCCCATTCCTCCAGCTTGATGACCAGGTCGATGCTGGCGGTGTTCTTCACGCTCTCCACGCCGAACAGCGTCTTCACGTCGATGATGCCGATACCGCGAAGCTCAATGAAATGCCGGGTGATGTCCGGGGCGGACCCGATCAGGGTCTCGTCGCTGACCTTGCGGATCTCGACCACGTCGTCGGTGATGAGACGGTGTCCGCGCTTGATCAGCTCCAGGGCAGCCTCGCTCTTACCGATGCCGCTCTCGCCCATGATCATGATGCCTTCGCCGTACACATCCACGAGAACGCCGTGAATGGAGATGCAGGGCGCCAGCTCCACGTTCAGCCAGCGGATGACCTCCGCCATGAAGGCGCTCGTCGCCTGCCTGGTGGTGAATACCGGGATGCCGTACTGCTTCGCCAGCTCGATCATGTCGGGATCCGGCACGGTCATCGTCGTGTAGATCAGGCAGGGGATCTGGCAGGACAGAAGCTTCTCGTAGACGGGCACCTTCTGCTCCCTGGTCAGATGCTCCAGGTAGGTATACTCCACGTAGCCGATGATCTGCACACGCTCCGCGTCGAAGTGATCGAAGTAGCCGGTCAGCTGCAGGGCGGGCCGGTTGATCTCCGTCGTCACGATCTTCTTTCCGGCAAGATCGATCTCGGGCGTAAGGTTATTCAGTTTCATTTTATCTGCAAGTTTTTTCAGCGGTACACTGCTCGCCATCAGATGTCCTCCCGGAATTGTACTGGTCCATGCACATTTGGTTTTATCCTATCACTCTTTCCCCTGTTTGTCCATCGGCGGTTGGGCGCGCAGGGCCTTTGCCACGGCGGCCGCGGCGGCCGCGTTCATGGAGGGGACTTTCGCCAGTTCCTCCTCCCCGGCCTCCCGCATCGCGTCCAGGGAGGGGAAGGCGCGCATCAGCGC
This sequence comes from uncultured Lachnospiraceae bacterium, assembly GCA_946618155.1. Taxonomy (GTDB): domain Bacteria; phylum Bacillota; class Clostridia; order Lachnospirales; family Lachnospiraceae; genus CAMOKZ01. The sequence goes on from CAMOKZ010000097.1 coordinate 3,899, forward strand.
CTTGCGCCTGGCCGGACCGATCCCCGGGATGTCGTCCAGGACCGAATGCACCTGGTCCCGGCTGCGCAGGCTCCGGTGGTAGGTGATGGCGAAACGGTGCGCCTCGTCCTGGATGCGGGTGATCAGCTTAAAGCCCTCCGACCGCGTGTCGATGGGCAGCTCCCGGTTCTGGAAATACAGGCCCCTCGTGCGGTGGAAATCGTCCTTGACCATGCCGCACACGGGGATGGAAAGACCCAGTCGCTCCAGCACCGCCAGGGCGATGTTCACCTGGCCGCGGCCGCCGTCCATCAGGATGACGTCCGGCAGGACGGAAAAGCCGTCCTCCTCCCCGCTGAGCGCGTGGGCAAAGCGGCGCGAGAGCACCTCGTCCATGCTCGCGTAATCGTTGGGGCCGGTCACGGTCTTGATGCGGAACTTGCGGTAATCGCTGCGCTTCGGCTTGCCCTTTTCAAATACGACCATGGAGCCCACCGAATCGTAGCCGCTGATGTTGGAGATATCGTAGGCCTCCATCCGGTTTATCCCGGGCAGGCCGAGAAGCGCCGAGATCTCGCGCACCGCGCCGATCGTCCTGCCCTCCTCGCGGCGGATCCTCTCCCTGTCGTGGGAGAGCACGATCTGCGCGTTCTGGGCAGCCATCTCCACCATCTTTTCCTTTGTGCCCTTTTTCGGGACGCGCAGGTAGACGCGCTGTCCCTTTTTCCCGGAAAGCCACTGTTCCAGCACATCCTGGCCGGGGATGACCCGGTCCAGCATCAGCTCCTTCGGGATATAGAGGGTGCCGGCGTAGTACTGCTCCAGGAAGCTCTGCAGGATCTGCTCCTTCGTCTCCTCGAGACCCGCCGTCACGTAGAAATGGTCCCTGCCCAGAAGCTTGCCGCCGCGCACGAAAAAGACCTGCACCACAGCCTCTCTTCCATCGGCGGCCACGGCGATGATATCCTTGTCCTCCCCGTCCGTGCTGGTGATCTTCTGTTTCTGGGTGACCTGCCGCACGTTCGCCAGCAGGTCGCGCCAGGACGCGGCCTCCTCAAACTCCATCTGCTCCGAGGCGGTCAGCATCTTCTCCTCCAGCATTTTGCAGACCGGCTCGTAATTCCCGCCGAGGAAGCGCACGGCCTCATCCACCTGGGCGCGGTAGGCCTGCGGGTCCGCCTTGCCCATGCAGGGGGCGTCGCACTGCTTCATATGATAGTACAGGCAGGGACGCTGCGGACCGGAGGCCGGCAGCTGCCTGCTGCAGCTGCGGATGCGGAAGATCCGCCTCAGCAGGTCTATCGTCTCCCGCACCGCGTAGGAGCTGGAGTAGGGGCCGAAATACCTGGCCTTATCCTTTTTGACCGTCCTCGTCAGGAAGATCCGCGGGTAGGTCTCCCCCACGGTCACCTTGATGAAGGGATAGGTCTTGTCGTCCTTGAGCATCGTGTTGAAGCGCGGCCGGTGCTCCTTGATCAGGTTGTTCTCCAGGACCAGGGCTTCCAGCTCGGTGTCCGTCACGATGTACTCGAAACGGCCGATCTGGCGCACCATCAGGTCGATCTGCGGGCCGCGCCCCACGATCTTCCGGAAATAGGACCGCACGCGGTTATGCAGGTCGACCGCCTTGCCCACGTAAATGATCTCATCCGACGCGTCGTGCATGATGTACACGCCGGGCAGATGCGGCAGCTTCGCCAGTTCTTCTTTCAGATCAAAATCGTTGTTCATCCGGTCACCCCGTGCCTGTATGGAAAGAGGCCGCCGCCCTGACCCCGGTGAGGGCAAGGCAGCAGCCTCTGCTGTTTACGTTTCCCTGTGGTGCGGACACTCGGCGCGAAAAGCACTCAGCTCCTGCGCAGATATCCTTCCCTGTAGCTGTCTTTGTAGGTCTCCCTCTCGCCCTGGAAAATGAACTCACAGAACTTCTGCACGGTCACGGCCATCAGCACGCCGAGAGAAACATCCACTACCGAATGCTGCTTTAAGAACATGGTAGAAAGGATGATCAGCACCGCGAGGATGCCTGCGCCCGCGCGCACGGCCCTGTACCTGCGCAGCTGCTCGCTGGAATTCAGCGCGAAGAACAGCGCCAGCGAGTTGAATACGTGAATGCTGGGCAGAATGTTCGTGGGCGTATCCGCCGCGTAGAGCGCCTCCACCATCTTCGTGAAGATGTTCTGCCGCTCGAAGACGGTCGGACGAAGGTCCTGCATGTTCGGGAACACGCAGCTGACGACCAGGAAGATCGTCATGCCGATGGCGAGCACGGAAGCCATCTGGTAATACTCCCTCCTGCTTTTGCAGAAGAAGACGAACCAGCAGATCCCCACCGCCACAAAGGCGAACCACAGATAATACGGAATAATAAAGTACTCACAGAACGGAATCATATCATCGATCACGCTGTGGATCAGGTGATAATGACGATGTCCGGCATGCTCTACGATCGTAAACCCCAGAAGATAAAACAGCATGTAGACGACGATCCAGGTGCCGTGCCTGTATTTTAAATAAAACTGCTTTACCGCGTTCATTGTTCTTATCCTCCCAACGATCGAGATTCTATTAAAAACCCGACAGAATTTCAATTCGCAAAGCAACGAATTTCACAAACTATTTTGTTGCTTTTTGGAAGTTTTCACCAACGTCTCTTACTGCTGCTGCGTATCCTCACCGGAAGGATTCTGCGGGGCGTCCTCCCCGGCCTGCGTATCCGGCAGAGGGATGACGGACGGACGCTCGTTGACTCTGGACGGGGAAGCCTTTTCGGCCTCCGGCCGGATGCCTTCCACGCGGTGGAAGATCTCCATGAACTCCTTGCCCGTGATCGTCTCGCGCTCGATCAGGAACTGGGCGATCTGGTCCAGGGTGCTGCGATGCTCGAGCAGCAGCCGCTTGGCCTCCGCGTAGGATTCCTTGAGGACGCGCATGACCTCCTGGTCCACCTGCGCGGCCGTCTGGTCGCTGCAGTTCATGACCATCTGTCCGTTGTCCAGATACTGGTTTGCCTTGCTCTCCAGTCCCATCAGGCCGAACTTCTCGGACATGCCGTACTGGGTGATCATGGCGCGGGCCAGCCTGGTCGCCTTCTCGATGTCGTTTGCCGCGCCGGTCGTGACCGTGTCAAAGACGATCTCCTCCGCCGCGCGTCCGGCCACGAACTCAACGAGCATGGCGCGGATCTCTTTCTCCGTGTTCAGGTATTTCTCTTCCTCAGGCACGTTCAGCACATAGCCCAGGGCGCCCATGGTGCGGGGCACGATGGTGATCTTCTGCACCGGCTCGGAGTCCTTCTGCAGGGCGCTCACGAGGGCGTGGCCCACTTCGTGGTAGGAAACGATCCGGCGCTCCTCGGCGCTCAGGATGCGGTCCTTCTTCTCCTTGCCGACCAGCACCAGCTCGACCGCCTCGAACAGATCAGCCTGGGACACGACGCTGCGGCCCTTCTTGACGGCAAGGATGGCCGCCTCGTTGATCATGTTCGCCAGGTCGGAGCCCACGGCACCGGAGGTGGCCAGGGCGATCGCCTTGAGGTCGACGGTCTCATCCATGCGCACGTTTCTGGAGTGCACGCGCAGCACGTCCTCCCTGCCCTTCAGGTCAGGCTTGTCCACGATCACGCGCCGGTCAAAACGGCCGGGACGCAGGAGCGCCTGGTCAAGGACCTCGGGACGGTTGGTGGCCGCCAGGATGAGGAGGCCGCTGGAGGTATCAAAGCCATCCATCTCTGCAAGCAGCTGGTTGAGGGTCTGCTCGCGCTCGTCGTTGCCGCCGCCGAACCGGCTGTCGCGGTTTTTGCCGATGGCATCGATCTCATCGATGAAGATAATGCAGGGGGCGTTCTTCTTCGCCTCGTCAAACAGGTCGCGGACGCGGGATGCGCCGACGCCGACGAACATCTCGACGAACTCCGAACCGGAGAGGGAGAAGAAGGGGCATTTCGCTTCGCCGGCCACTGCTTTGGCCAGCAGGGTCTTGCCCGTTCCGGGCGGGCCCACCAGCAGCGCGCCCTTGG
>CAMOKZ010000098.1 GCA_946618155.1 uncultured Lachnospiraceae bacterium
GGCGCCGGCGGCGGACTGGTCTACAACAGGGAAGAGCTGCAGACGGTCTGTGCCCGCGGGCTGCAGGCAAGTCTTGTGGGACAGGTCCTCGTGGAAGAGTCCGTCATGGGCTGGGAAGAGCTGGAGCTTGAGGTGGTGCGTGACCGCGAGGGCAACATGATCACGGTCTGCTTCATCGAGAACGTGGACCCGATGGGCGTCCACACCGGCGACTCCTTCTGTACGGCACCCATGCTGACCATCTCGGAGGAGGTGCAGAAGCGCCTTCAGGATCAGGCCTACCGCATCGTCGACTCCATCCAGGTGATCGGCGGAACCAACGTGCAGTTCGCCCACGACCCGGTCAGCGACCGCATCATCGTCATCGAGATCAACCCGCGTACGTCCCGCTCTTCGGCCCTTGCCTCCAAGGCGACGGGCTTCCCCATCGCGCTGGTCTCCGCCATGCTGGCGACCGGCCTTACCCTGCGGGATATCCCCTGCGGCAAGTACGGCACGCTGGACAAGTACGTTCCGGGCGGCGACTACGTGGTCGTCAAGTTCGCCCGCTGGGCGTTTGAGAAGTTCAAGGGCATCGAGGACCGTCTGGGCACGCAGATGCGCGCGGTCGGCGAGGTCATGAGCATCGGCAAAAACTATAAGGAAGCGTTCCAGAAGGCGGTCCGCTCTCTGGAGAAGGACCGCTACGGCCTCGGCCATGTGAAGAACTTCGACCAGCTGAGCGAGGAAGAGCTTCTGCTGAGACTGGTCACCCCGAACAGTGAGCGCCATTTCCTGATGTATGAGGCCCTGCGCAAGGGCGTCAGCGTGGATAAGCTGTTTGAGCTCACCCACGTGAAGCGCTGGTTCATCGAGCAGATGAAGGAGCTGGTGGAAGAGGAGGAGGAGATCCTGACCTTCCGCGGCAGCATGATCCCCGACGAACTGCTCAGGAAGGCGAAGCAGGACGGCTTTGCGGACAAGTACCTGAGCCAGCTGCTGGAGATCCCGGAGGAGGATATCCGGAACCGCCGCATCGCGATCGGCGTGGAGGAGGCCTGGAGAGGCGTCCATGTTTCCGGCACCCAGGACAGCGCTTACTATTATTCCACCTACAACGGGGAGGATCTCAATCCCATCCGTTCCGAAAAGCCCAAGATCATGATCCTGGGCGGCGGCCCGAACCGGATCGGCCAGGGCATCGAGTTCGACTACTGCTGCGTGCACGCGGCGCTTTCCCTCAAGAAGCTGGGCTTTGAGACGATCATCGTCAACTGCAATCCGGAGACCGTCTCCACCGACTACGATACCTCGGACAAGCTGTACTTCGAGCCCCTGACCCTTGAGGATGTGCTGAGCATCTACAAGAAGGAAAAACCCGTCGGCGTGATCGCGCAGTTCGGCGGCCAGACCCCGCTCAACCTGGCGGCGGAGCTGGAGAAGAACGGCGTGAACATCCTCGGGACTTCCCCGGCCGTCATCGACCTGGCCGAGGACCGCGACCAGTTCCGCGGCATGATGGACAAGCTCGGCATCCCGATGCCCGAGTCCGGCATGGCGACGACGGTCGAAGAGGCCGTGGAGATCGCCGGCCGCATCGGCTATCCGGTCATGGTGCGTCCCTCCTATGTTCTCGGCGGACGCGGCATGGAGGTCGTCTATGACGATGAGAGTATGGCGGATTACATGCGGGCGGCCGTCGGCGTTACCCCCGACCGGCCCATCCTGATCGACCGGTTCCTGATGCACGCCCTCGAGTGCGAGGCGGACGCGATCAGTGACGGCACCCACGCCTATGTGCCGGCCGTGATGGAGCATATCGAGCTTGCCGGCATCCATTCCGGCGACTCGGCCTGCATCATCCCGTCGAAGCATATTTCGGAGAAGAACCTGGAGACCATCCGGGAGTACACCCGCAGGATCGCGGAGGAGATGCATGTCGTCGGCCTGATGAACATGCAGTACGCGATCGAGAATGACCGCGTCTTCGTGCTGGAGGCCAATCCGCGCGCATCCAGAACGGTGCCGCTCGTCTCGAAGGTCTGCGGCATCCGCATGGTGCCGCTGGCGACGCAGATCCTCACCTCGTCCCTGACGGGGCAGCCCTCGCCGGTTCCCGCGTTGAAGACCCGGAACATCCCCTACTACGGGGTGAAGGAAGCGGTCTTCCCCTTCAACATGTTCCAGGAGGTCGACCCTGTCCTCGGACCGGAGATGCGTTCCACCGGCGAGGTCCTCGGCCTTGCGGATACCGCCGGCGAAGCGTTCTTCAAGGCGGAGGAGGGCGCAGGCGCCAAGCTTCCCACCGAGGGAGCCGTGCTGATCTCCGTGAATACCACGGATAAGCCGGAGGTCGCCGAGATCGCCGCAAGCTTTGCCCGCGACGGCTTCAAGGTCTACGCGACGGGCGGGACCTGCGAGCTTCTGCGCGCGGCAGGCATCGACGCGGAATATGTCAAGAAAAACTATGAAGGACGCCCGAACGTGCGCGACCTGATCGTGAACGGACAGGTGCAGCTGGTGATCAATACGCCGGCCGGCAAGTCCGATCCGAACAATGACAGCTACGTGCGCCGCAGCGCGATCAAGGCGAAGATCGCCTACATCACGACCATGGCGGCAGCCCGCGCGGCCGCGGACGGCATCCACTACATGAAGACCCACGGAAGCGGCCTTGTCCGCTCCCTGCAGGAGTGGCACGGGCTGATCGGAGAAGAGTAATGCTTGTCACTACGCTCTGTTACCTTGAGCGGGACGGCTGCTGGCTGATGCTGCACCGCACCGCCAAGGAGCAGGATGTCAATAAAGGAAAATGGATCGGCGTGGGCGGAAAGTTCGAACCGGGCGAGTCCCCGGAGGACTGCATCCGCCGCGAGGTCCTGGAGGAAACAGGGTACCGGCTGACCTCCTGGCGCTTCAGGGGCGTGGTCACCTTCCTCTCCGAAGGGTGGGAGGAGGAGCTGATCTGCCTGTTCACCGCCGACGGCTTTGAGGGCGAGCCTCATGGCTGCGGGGAAGGAGAACTGCGCTGGGTGCCGAAGGAAGAGGTATTCGGACTCAACCTCTGGGAGGGAGACAGGATCTTCCTGCGCTACCTGCTGGAGGACGGACCGTTCTTCTCGCTGACCCTGCGCTACAAAGGCGACGCGCTCGCGGAGTGGTCGCTGAACGGGGGAGAAAAAAATGCTTGCACAGATTGAAGAATTCATGGAGTACGTGCTGGAAAACATCGCCAGCATCGCGATCATTCTGTTTGAGTTTGTCGGCGTCGGCATCATCATCTGGAGCGGCATCACCGGGTTTATCAAATGGCTGAAGCGGTCCGGCGATACGGGCATCTATCTTGCCCGCGGCCTTGCGATGGGCCTCGAGTTCAAGATGGGCAGCGAGATCCTGCGTACCGTCATCGTGCGGGAGTGGAAGGAGATCGCGATCGTCGCCGGCATCATCGCGCTGCGTGCCGCCCTTGCTTTCCTGCTGCACTGGGAGATCAAGGAAGAGAAGCGGGAGCACAGCTGAGAAGCCGGAAACGGGAAGACAACCGATATAGGGAACAAAAGAGATCGAATCGGATGGGAGGCTTTAACCTTCCCATCCGATTTGTTATTCTGCTATAATAGAGCAGGACTGAAAAGAATGAAGAATTGCGGAGGAGCGAAGCACGGATGAGCAATAAACCTCGCCTGATCGGACTGGATATGGATGGAACGGTGCTGACCGATGATAAGGTCCTGCTGCCCGAAGTGGCCGCGGCTATTCACGGCGCCCTGGCTGCGGGGGTGGAGACGGCCTTCTGCACGGGCCGTTCCCTGGCGGAGATGCGGGATATCCTCGCGGATTTCCCGGATATGCGGTATCTCTGCCTGGAAAGCGGCGCTTTCCTGTATGACGCGAAGGAAGGAAGAGCGCTGCGGACGGAGAGCATTGACCGGAAGACACGGATCGCCCTGCGGGACGCGGCGGCGGGCAGGGATATCATGCCCCAGGTGTTCATGAACGGGGAGTGCTATATGAACGCGGCGCAGATCCCGCACTGCCTGCATTATCAGATGGAAGCCTACCAGAGTCTCTATGACCGGGTGGCCACGCCCGTGGAGGATGTGCTCGCCCTTGCCGCGGGGACAGCGGGAAGCGTGGAGAAGATCAACCTCTTCCACACCTGTCCGGAGGACCGCGAAAAGACCGCGGCCATGCTGCAGGGGCAGGACCTGCCTGCCCAGTTTGCCTACGCGGAGATCTCTTCCCTGGAGACTTCCCCGGCGGGCCTGACCAAGGCGCGGGGACTGCAGGGAATTTGCGGCGCCATGGGCATCACGCTGCAGGATGCGGCGATGGTCGGGGACGCGGACAATGACCTGGCCGCGATGGAGGCCGTCGGCCTGCCGGTGGCGATGGGCAACGGGAACGAGCGGGTGAAGGCGGCGGCGAAGATCATCGCCCCGGACAACGCCCACGCGGGCTGCGCGGAGGCGATCCGGCTCATCCTGGAGACCTGGGGGATAAGCGTAAAATGAGCGCAGAGATGAAGATCATCGCCAGAATACACAGTGATTTCCCGGAAAAGTTCGGGATCCCGCGGCAGAGCGGGATCATCGACGAGCTGAGCGCCCGCATCGTGTTTGAGCCGGAGTACCGCGATCCCCACGCCCTGCGGGGGCTGGAGGCCTATTCCCATATCTGGCTGCTGTGGCAGTTTTCCGAGGCGGTGCGGGATACCTGGTCGCCCACGGTCCTTCCGCCGAGGCTTGGCGGGAAGACCAGGATGGGCGTGTTCGCGACCCGGTCACCCTTCAGGCCGAACCCCATCGGGCTCTCCTGTGTGAGGCTGGAGAAGATCATGACGGAGGAGGGACTGGGACAGGTCCTTTATGTGCGCGGCGCGGACCTTCTGGACGGGACGCCCATCTACGACATCAAACCCTATCTGGCTTACACGGACGCCCACCCGGACGCCGTCTGCGGGTTTTCCGACGAGGTGCGCGGCTACCATCTCGAAGTTGTATTTCCGGAGGAGCTGCTGGAGATTCTGCCCGCCGACAAGCGGGAGGCGGCCATCGCCCTGCTCAGGCAGGACCCGCGGCCTTCCTACCAGCATGATCCGGAGCGGCGCTACGGGACAGCCTTCGCGGGCTGCGACATCCGCTTCCATGTGAGGGACGGCGTCCTGACCGTCTGCGAAGTGGTGCCATATGTGAAGCAGCAGGCACCGGGGAAAGAATAATGCTGGAACAGATCGATTATATAGAAAAGAACGGCGGCGCCGTCATCGTGCGCTGCTATGGGAGCGGCCCCGCGCAGGAGCTGCCGGAGCAGGTGGCAGGTCTTGCCGTGACGGAACTGGCGGATCACTGCTTTGCGAAGGAGGCTTCGGTGCGGATCAGCCCCGGGCTGATCCGGCGCGCTGTCCGGCAGGGGGAGAAATTTGCCGGCGCTGATGCCGGGACGGAAGGTCTGCCCGGCCGCGGCGATGGCTCTGCCGGCGAGGCCGAAAAGCCGGCCATCTGCGGGGACGAGCTGCGTTTCCTGCGCCTGCCCGGGACGCTGAAGGCGGTCGGCGATTACGCCTTCTACGGCTGCAGCCGCCTGGAGACCGTCATTTTTCCTGCCGGCCTGGTGCGGCTTGGCGGGGGCGCCTTTGTCGCCTGCAACCATGTCCGGGAAGTGGTCTTTTCGGACGCGCAGACGGATACCTCCGCGGCGGGCGCGCTGCTGAGGACGCCGCCCTGCATGCGGGACGTGCTGGCGGAGATCAGCTATGAGGTGGAGATCGTCCTGACGGACGGGGAAGGAAAAGACTTCCTCCGGCTGCTCTTTCCCGGCTATTTTGAGGAATCCAAGGAGAACACGCCGGCCAGGATCATTGAGGTGCATTACCTCGGCACGGGCTATCCCTACCGGCAGTGCGTCCGGGGCGGCGGCCTGGACCTGCAGGCCTACGACGCGGAAAACCTGTTCTACCTGGCGAGCGTCAACGAATTCCCGCTCACGGTCGTCCGGCTTGCGCTGGACCGGCTGATGACGCCGGTGCACCTTTCCGGGGAGGCGAAGGCGCGGTACCTGGGCTGGCTGGGGTCCGCGGCCGAAGAGACGGCGGACTATGTGCTGGAAACGCGGGACACAGGGCTTTTGCGGGAACTGGCCGGGATGGGCTGGTTTGCCGGTCCCGTGCTGGACGTGTTCCTGAAAAAGACCGGAGAGAAAAAGGACGCCGCGGCGCTGAGCTTCCTCATGGAGCTTTCCCACGGGCAGCGGCCGGCGCAGAAGAAAAAGAAGTACAGCTTTGACTGAAGACTTGCGCGGGGGAGAAACAGCATGGACATCAGCGAACAGATCACGCTGGAGATGACGCAGATCTGCATGCAGATTCTGCAGGATTCCCGCCGGGAGATCTATCTGCGCATGCGCTATCTGGATCTTGCCCTGTCCGCGCTGCGCCCGCAGATCACGACGGAGCTTGCCGGGATCGGGACAGACGGATATGTTCTGTTCGCGCATCCGAAGATACTGGCCGATCTTTATGAGCGCGACCGCCGGCTGGTGAACCGCCTCTGGCTGCACACGGTGTACCACTGCCTTTTCCGGCATCTGACCCGGCGGGGCAGCAGGGATGAGTCACTCTGGGACCTGGCCTGCGACATGTGCGTGGAATTCCTGATCGACGACAGCTGGTCGCGTCCCGTGCGGACCGGCCGGAGCCGGCTGCGCATGAACTGGCAGGACGAGCTGAAAAAGGAGTGCCGCGTCCTGAACGCGGACAGGATCTACCGCGCGCTTGCGGCAAAAGACCTGGACGAGGCCGGGATGGCGCGCCTGCGGGAGGAATTCTCCCCGGACGACCACAGCCTCTGGCCCCGCGGCGGCGGGGAGAAAGATCCGCCGCCCGAGGCGTCCGCCCTTGAGGAAAAGTGGCAGGATATCAGCGAGAAGACGCAGACCGAGATGGAGACCTTCTCGAAGGAGAGCGCGCAGGGCGCGGGCGACCTGCACGAGATGGTCAGTGCGCAGAACAGGGAGAGGATGGATCTGAAGACCTTCCTGCGCAAGTTCGCGGTGCTGCGGGAGGAAGTGCGGATCGACCCGGACAGCTTCGACTATGTGTTTTACACCTACGGGCTGTCCCTCTACGGGAACCTGCCCCTGATCGAACCGCAGGAGCAGCGGGAGGTCTACCGGATCGACGAATTCGTGATCGTCCTGGACGTGTCGATGTCCACGGCAGGCCCGCTGGTCAGAAGCTTTCTGGAGCAGGCCTGCGCCGTGCTCTCCCAGGAGGAGACCTGGACAAGAAAGATCCATGTCAGGGTGCTGCAGTGCGACGAGCGGGTGCTCTCTGACCGGAAGATCACCTCATCCGAGGAGCTGAAGGCCTACATGGAGCAGGTGGAGCTTCTTGGCGGCGGCGGGACCGATTTCCGCCCGGCCTTCGACTATGTGCAGGGGCTGATCGAAAAGGGGGAGCTGCCGCATCTGCGGGGGCTGATCTACTTTACGGACGGACGGGGGACCTACCCCCGGAAGAGTCCGCCCTATGATACGGCCTTCGTCTTCCTGGAGGAAGACTACACGGACGCGCAGGTACCGCCGTGGGCGATGAAGCTGATCCTGGAGAGAGAGGATCTGGAGGAGGAAACAGAAGGGCTGAGGCCGGACATTTCGTTTGTGTGGCCGGAGAACGCAAGGTAAATGCGGGAAAGGAGAAACCATGGGGATTTTTGACTGGCTGTTCGGAAAGAAGAAGGCAGAGCCTGCCGCCGCGCCGCAGGTGAATGAGAAGAAGCCGGCAGAGCCTGCCGCCGCGCCGCAGGTGAATGAGGAGAATCCGGTAAGCGACCCGGAGCGCTTCCGCCGG
>CAMOKZ010000099.1 GCA_946618155.1 uncultured Lachnospiraceae bacterium
GATCTACACGAGCGGCGCGACAAACTTCTTCAAATATCCGGAGCTGAGCGACAGCGAGAAGGCGAGCGAGCTGATCGGCGCCTTCGAGGATAAGCACCCGCTGGCCCGCCTTGTGGGCGACGGTTCCGGAGAGGGAGACGAACACGGCATCCAGGTATATATCGGTGAGGAGACTCCGGTGGAGAGCATGCGTGACTGCAGCGTCGTGACGGCAACGTACGACCTGGGCGGCGGCATGGTCGGGAAAATTGGCATCGTCGGACCAAGGCGGATGGATTACGACAGAGTCGTGGGCATCCTGAAAAGCCTCACCCGCCAGCTGGATGAATTATATAGAAGAGACGAAGAGAAAGGGTGATCGAGATGGCAGAGGAGAAAGGGACGCCGGATATCATGCAGACGGAAGAGACCGCCGGGCAGGTAAAGGAGGCCGCGCAGGCGGCGGGCGAAGAGACGGAAGAGACCGGAGCGCAGGAAACGGCGCAGACGGAAGAGACCGCGCAGGCAGCTGAGGAGTGCGGAGAGACCGCGCAGGAGTCCGAAGAGGCTGCTGAGGGGTGCGGCGAAGAAGCGCAGGAATGCGAAGCGTGCGGCGAGGCCGCGCAGGAGTCCGGAGAAGAGGCGGAGGAACCCGCCAGGGAAAAGAAAGGCTTCTTCGGCAGAAAGAAAGAGAAGAAAGACAAAAGGGACGCGAAGATCGAGGAACTGACCGACCTGGCCAGACGCCAGCTGGCGGAGTTTGACAACTTCCGCAAGCGCACGGAAAAGGAAAAGGCCGCCATGTTCGAAGTCGGCGCGAAGAGCGTCGTCGAGAAGATCCTTCCCGTCGTGGACAATTTTGAGAGAGGTCTTGCAGGCGCTGACCCGGATGATCAGTTTGCGGTCGGCATGCAGATGATCTATAAACAGCTGATGACCACACTCGAGCAGCTGGAGGTAAGGCCCATCGAGGCGGTGGGCAAACCCTTCGATCCTGATTTCCACAACGCGGTCATGCATGTGGAGGACGAGAGCGTAGGCGAGAGCATCGTGGTGGAGGAACTGCAGAAAGGGTACATGTACCGTGACAGCGTCGTCCGTCACAGCATGGTCAAGGTGGCCAACTAAGTAAGACGTAAGCCGGACAGACCGGCAAGCCTGATAAACAGATTACTGGCAAATTTCAAGGAGGATAAAGAATGAGCAAGATTATCGGTATCGACCTGGGTACGACAAACAGCTGCGTAGCTGTTATGGAAGGCGGAAAGCCTGTTGTTATCGCGAACGCGGAAGGTTCCAGGACCACCCCGTCCGTCGTTTCTTTCACGAACACCGGCGAGCGTAAGATCGGCGAACCGGCAAAGCGTATGGCCGTGACCAACGCGGACCGTACCGTAGCCTCCATCAAGAGGCAGATGGGCTCCGATTACAGAGTGACCATCGACGACAAGAAGTATTCCCCGCAGGAGATCTCCGCGATGATCCTGCAGAAGCTGAAAGCTGACGCCGAGAATTACCTGGGCGAGAAGGTGACCAAGGCGGTCATCACGGTCCCGGCCTACTTCAATGACGCGCAGAGACAGGCGACCAAGGACGCCGGCAAGATCGCGGGCCTCGAGGTCGAGCGTATCATCAACGAGCCGACTGCTGCAGCCCTGGCCTACGGCCTGGACAACGCGAAAGAGCAGAAGATCATGGTCTATGACCTTGGCGGCGGCACCTTCGATGTCTCCATCATCGAGATCGGCGACGGCGTTATCGAGGTTCTGGCGACCAACGGCAACAACCGTCTGGGCGGCGATGACTTCGACCAGCGCGTGACGGATTACATGGTAGCCGACTTCAAGGCGAAGACCGGCATCGATCTTTCCGCCGACAAGATGGCGATGCAGAGACTCAGAGAGGCTGCTGAAAAGGCGAAGAAGGAGCTGTCCTCCTCCGCAGTGACCAACATCAACCTGCCCTTCATCACGGCGGATGCCACGGGTCCGAAGCACTTTGAGATGGACCTGACCAGGGCGAAATTCGAGGAACTGATCAGCGACCTGATCGAGGCGACGGCTGTTCCGGTACAGAACGCGCTGCGTGACGCCGGCCTTGCCGCTTCCGAGATCTCCAAGGTCCTGCTGGTCGGCGGTTCCACCCGTGTACCGGCAGTCCAGGAGAAGGTCAAACAGCTGACCGGCCAGGAGCCGAGCAAGACCCTTAACCCGGACGAGTGCGTGGCCATCGGCGCCAGCATCCAGGGCGGCAAGCTCTCCAACGATGCAGGCGCGGGCGACATCCTTCTGCTGGATGTTACGCCGCTGTCCCTTTCCATCGAGACGCTGGGCGGCGTAGCCACCAAGCTGATCGAGAGAAATACGACCATCCCGGCCAAGAAGAGCCAGGTGTTCTCCACGGCGACCGACAACCAGACGGCGGTGGATATCCACGTCGTACAGGGCGAGCGTCAGTTCGCGAGAGACAACAAGACCCTCGGCCAGTTCCGTCTGGATGGGATCCCGCCCGCACGCAGAGGCGTACCGCAGATCGAGGTCACGTTCGATATCGATGCCAATGGTATCGTGAACGTATCCGCCAAGGATCTGGGCACGGGCAAGGAGCAGCACATCACCATCACCTCCGGCTCCAACATGTCTGACGAAGAGATCGACAGAGCCGTCAGGGAAGCGGCCGAGTACGAAGCGCAGGATAAGAAGCGCAAGGAAGCGGTCGAGCTGAAGAATGACGCGGACTCCATGGTCTTCCAGACCGAGAAGGCAATGGAAGAGGTCGGCAGCCAGATCGACGCGGCGGACAAGGCTGCGGTGGAAGCTGACCTGCAGGCCCTCAAGGATGTGATCGCCTCCTGCGGCGATGAGATCACCGACGAGCAGGCCCAGAAGCTTCGCGAAGGCAAGGAGAAGCTGATGAACAGCGCGCAGAAGCTGTTCGCGAAGGTCTATGAGCAGGCCCAGGCAGCCCAGGGCGCAGGCCCGCAGGGCGGCGCCGGCACGGGCGCAGGCACCGGCACCGGTTCCGGCAGCGGACAGGGTCCGGATGACGACGTCATCGACGGCGACTTCAGAGAAGTATAATTCAGCAGAGAATAGATCGACCGGGAAACGCTGAGACTCTCAGCGTTTCCCTGATGTTATGAGCGGAGCTTGATACATGGCAGAAGGAAAAAGAGATTACTACGAGGTCCTCGGCGTTGACCGCAGCGCCGATGAGGCGGCACTGAAAAAAGCATACAGGGCGCTGGCCAAGAAGTACCATCCGGACATGAATCCGGGGGACAAGGAGGCGGAGCAGAAATTCAAGGAAGCCTCCGAGGCCTACGCGGTCCTGAGCGATCCGGAAAAGCGCAGGCAGTACGACCAGTTCGGGCACGCGGCCTTTGAAGGCGGCGGCGAGGGCGGCGCCGGCTTCGGCGGATTTGATTTCAGCGGGGATATGGGCGATATTTTCGGCGATATCTTCGGCGACCTGTTCGGCGGCCGCAGGACAAGAAGGCAGCCGAACGGCCCGATGCAGGGTGCGTCTGTGCGGGCCAGTCTTCGCGTGACCTTTGAGGAAGCGATCTTCGGGTGCGAAAAAGAGCTGACCATCCCCTTCAAGGAGGAGTGCAGCTCCTGCCATGGCACGGGCGGCAGGGACGGATCCCCCAGGATCACCTGCACGAAGTGCGGCGGCCGCGGACAGGTCATCTACCAGACCCAGTCCCTCTTCGGCACCATGCAGAACGTGCAGACCTGCCCGGACTGCCAGGGCTCGGGCAAGGTCGTCAAGGACAAGTGCCCCGTCTGCGGCGGCAGCGGCTATGTGTCCAGACGCCAGAAGGTCATGGTGACGGTGCCGGCCGGCATCGACAACGGCACGAGCATCCGCCTGCGCGGACGCGGCGAGCCGGGCGTCAACGGCGGACCCAGGGGAGACCTGCTGGTGGAGGTCATGGTGGCGGCGAGCCCGAAATTCGCCCGTCAGGACATGGACCTGTTTTCCAGCGTATCGATCAGTGTGGCGCAGGCCACCCTTGGCTGCGAACTGGTGATCAATACCGTTGACGGCGACGTGGTCACCACCATCCGGCCGGGCACCCAGAGCGGCACCCGCATCCGCCTGCGCGGCAAGGGCGTGCCGGATGTGCACAACCGTTCCGTGCGCGGCGATCATTTCGTCACCCTCATGGTCGAGATCCCGACCAGGCTGAGCGACGAGGCCAAGGAGGCCATGCGCGCCTTTGACGCCCTCGCCGGGGACAGCCTGGGCAAAGCTGCAAAGGCAGCCGGCGGCAGCGGGGAAAAGGGAAAAGAAAAGGAGAAGTCGAAGAAGAAGGGCTTTTTCGACAAGTTTAAGGACAGGAAGGACGACGAGCAGTGATCTGCCCGGCGAACGCAGATACGAAGCGCATAGCACATAACGGAAAAAGCCGGGGGCCGGACATTCCAAGAAAATGGAATGCCGGCTCCCCGGCTTTTTCTTTTGCGCCTGAAATACGCTTGGTTTTCGATTACTCCTCGCCGTCGTCTTCGCTGTCGTCGGTGAAGATCTCCTCTTCGGGGATGTCCGCGGTGTAGATCGTACGCTTTCTCGCCATGACATCGCTGTCGAGGTATTCGTCGTAGGTCGTGATCTTGTCGATCAGTTTTCCGTTGGGCAGGATCTCCATGATGCGGTTCGCCGTAGTCTGGACGATCTGATGGTCTCTGGAGGAGAAGATCATGACGCCCGGGAATTTGATCATGCCGTTGTTGAGTGCGGTGATGGACTCCATGTCGAGATGGTTCGTCGGCTCGTCGAAGAGCAGGATGTTCGCGCCGGAGATCATCATCTTGGAGAACATGCAGCGGACCTTCTCGCCTCCGGAGAGGATGCGCACCTTCTTGACGCCGTCGTCGCCGGCGAAGAGCATGCGGCCCAGGAAACCGCGGACGTAGGTCTGATCCTTGATCTCGGAGTACTGGGTGAGCCAGTCGGCGATGGTCAGGTCATTGTTGAATTCCGCGGAGTAGTCCTTCGGGAAATAGGCCCGGGAGGTGGTGACGCCCCACTTGAACCAGCTGCCCTCGTCCGGCTCCTCCTCGCCCATCAGGATGCGGAAGAGCATGGTCTTGGCCTGCTCGTTGCCGCCGACCAGGGCGACCTTGTCGTCGTGGCCGAGGGTGAAGGTCAGGTCGTCGAGGATCTTGACGCCGTTCACGGTCTTGGAGAGATGCTCGACCATCAGCACCTCGTTGCCGATCTCGCGGTTTGGCCGGAAGTCAATGTAGGGATATTTGCGGCTGGAGGGACGGATGTCGTCCAGCTGGATCTTTTCCAGGGCGCGCTTGCGGGAGGTCGCCTGCTTGGACTTGGAAGCGTTCGCGGAGAACCGGCGGATGAATTCCTGCAGCTCCTTGATCTTTTCCTCCTTCTTGCGGTTCGCTTCCTTCATCTGGCGGACCATCAGCTGGCTCGACTCGTACCAGAAATCGTAGTTGCCGGCGTAGAGCTGGATCTTGCCGTAGTCGATGTCCGCGATCTGGGTGCAGACCTTGTTGAGGAAGTAACGGTCGTGGGAGACCACGATGACGGTGTTGTCGAAGTTGATCAGCCACTCCTCGAGCCAGGCGATGGCGTCGAGGTCAAGGTGGTTGGTCGGCTCGTCCATGAGCAGGATGTCGGGGCTGCCGAACAGCGCTCTGGCCAGCAGGACCTTGACCTTCTCGTTACCACCCAGGTCGCCCATGAGAGAGTAGTGGAGGCTTTCGTCGATGCCGAGGCCGTTCAGCAGGGCGGCCGCGTCGGACTCCGCCTCCCAGCCGTTCATCTCGGCAAACTCGCCCTCGAGCTCGCTGGCCCGGATGCCGTCCTCATCGGAGAAGTCGGGCTTGGCGTAGAGGGCGTCCTTTTCCTTCATAATATCATAGAGGCGCTGGTTGCCCATGATGACCGTGTCGAGGACGGGCAGGGCGTCGTATTTGAAGTGGTCCTGTTCGAGGACCGACATGCGCTGGCCGGGCGTGATGGTCACGGTGCCGGTGGTGGTCTCGAGCTGGCCCGAGAGGATGCGCAGGAAGGTGGACTTGCCGGCGCCGTTGGCGCCGATCAGGCCGTAGCAGTTGCCTTCCGTAAATTTGATGTTGACATCCTCGAAGAGGGCCTTTTTGCCGAACCGCAGCGATACATTGCTGGCACTAATCATAGTAAAAACACTCCATTCTGCCGCGATTAAGCCGCGGCTGCATATCCACACTGCTACCATTGTACTGAAAACAGGTAAAAAAGCAAGGACAAGTTGTCCCATGGTAAAGTTAGACAAAACTAACATAAATGCACCACGAAAAAAACATGAAATTGACCGAAATTCCCTTTAAGCAAAATAGACAATGAAAAATTCTTGTGCTAAAATGGTTCTATCTGATTTTGCGCACATCGGTATTTCCGGCATGCGCGGAATGCAGCAGGGCGATGGCTGCACGGCGGCCTTCCAAAGAAAATAAGGAGGAAAAGAAGAAATGGCTAGAACAATGAAAACCATGGACGGTAATCACGCAGCGGCGTATGCCTCTTACGCGTTTACCGATGTGGCTGCGATCTATCCCATCACTCCTTCTTCCGTTATGGCGGAAGCAACGGATGAATGGGCAACGCAGGGCAGAACAAACATCTTTGGACAGAAGGTCCAGATCACGGAGATGCAGTCCGAGGCAGGTGCCGCCGGTACCGTGCACGGCTCTCTTTCCGCCGGTGCTCTGACCACTACCTACACGGCCTCCCAGGGCCTGCTCCTGATGATCCCGAACCTGTACAAGGTAGCCGGCGAAAGGCTTCCGGGCGTATTCAACGTTTCCGCCCGTGCCGTTGCCAGCCACGCACTTTCCATCTTTGGTGACCATTCCGACGTTTACGCATGTCGTCAGACCGGCGCCTGCATGCTCTGCGAATCGAGCGTACAGGAAGTCATGGACCTGACCCCCGTAGCGCACCTTGCCGCTGTCAAGGGCCGCCTTCCGTTCATCAACTTCTTCGACGGTTTCCGTACCTCCCATGAGATCCAGAAGATCGAGCAGTGGGATTATGAAGATCTCAAGGAAATGTTCGACTTCGACGCTCTGCAGGCGTGGAGAGATCAGGCTCTGAACCCGAACCATCCCTGCCAGAGAGGTTCCGCGCAGAACCCGGATATCTTCTTCCAGGCTCGTGAAGCGATCAACCCGTACTACGATGCGATGCCCGAGATCGTCCAGATGTACATGGACAAGGTCAACGCGAAGATCGGCACGGATTACAAGCTCTTCAACTACTACGGTGCTCCGGATGCTGAGCGCGTGATCGTCGCGATGGGTTCTGTCTGCGATACGATCGAAGAGACCATCGATTACCTCATCGCGAAGGGCGAGAAGGTCGGTGTTGTCAAGGTCCGCCTGTACAGACCGTTCAGCGCGAAGGCCCTCATCGACGCTATCCCGGATTCCGTCAAGGTCATCACCGTTCTCGACAGAACGAAAGAGCCGGGCGCCATGGGCGAGCCGCTTTACCTCGATGTCGTTGCCGCTCTCAAGGGCAGCAAGTTCGACGGCGTAGAGATCCTGACCGGCCGCTACGG
This sequence comes from uncultured Lachnospiraceae bacterium, assembly GCA_946618155.1. Lineage (GTDB taxonomy): Bacteria > Bacillota > Clostridia > Lachnospirales > Lachnospiraceae > CAMOKZ01. The sequence goes on from CAMOKZ010000099.1 coordinate 7,553, forward strand.
CCTTGGTTCCAAGGACACCACCCCGGCGCAGATCGTCGCTGTTTTCGGCAACACCGAGAAGAAGGTGTTCACGCTTGGTATCGTTGACGATGTGACGGGTCTTTCCCTCGAAGTCGGCGCTCCGCTGGTCACCACGCCGGAAGGCACGATCAACTGCAAGTTCTGGGGCCTTGGCGCAGACGGTACCGTCGGTGCGAACAAGA
>CAMOKZ010000100.1 GCA_946618155.1 uncultured Lachnospiraceae bacterium
CTTCCTGTACTTCCTGTACTTCCTGTTCCTGCTCCGGGGGCAGTGCCTGAAGCTCTGCTTCTTCACTGTCCTCCTGCTCATCCGGCAGCGGCAGCAGGAGCGTCACTTCCGTGCCCTGGCCCTTGCCCGCGCTGTAGACGGAGACCAGATCCGTCCTGTCGTAGAACAGCTCCATCCTGCTCGTCACGTTGCGCAGGCCGATGCCGGCGGCGCCTTTCCCCTGCAGCGTCCCCTCCGCGAAGCTGCGCAGCTGCGCGGGGGTCATGCCCTCCCCGTTGTCGGCGATGACGACGCGGACCGCGTCCCCGTCCCGCTCCGCCGAGAGGGTGATCACGCCCCGGTCCATCATGTCATGAATGCCGTGCAGCACGGCGTTCTCCACCAGGGGCTGGATGATCATGCCGGGCATCACCACATCCGAAAGTCCCTCGCCGATCTCCTTCACATAGGTGATGTCGCCGGCAAAGCGCACATTGAGGATGTAGATATAGTTGTCCACGAGGGCGATCTCCTCCCCCAGCGTGGAGGTGCCGTCCAGCTTCCTGACATTATAGCGGAAGAAATCCGCCATCTTCTCCAGGAACACGCCGGTGGCGTCGGCGTCCTCCATCACGGCCAGCTGGGCGCCGGCGTTGAGGGAGTTGAACAGAAAATGCGGATTGATCTGCGCCTGCAGGAATTTCAGCTGCGCCTCCTTCAGGTGCGCCTCCATGGAGAGCTCTCTCTCCTTCATCTGGGCTTCCTTCTCCATGCTCGTGCGCAGCCGCTCGATGTAGGCGCGGATGCTGCGCAGCATCTGGGAGAAGGACCGCGAGACGATGCCGATCTCATCCTGCGATTCCGCCTCGGGCACCTCGACGTCAAAATCCCCCGCTGCCACCCGCTCTGCCGCCTCGGAGAGGTCGCTTAAGGGACGGATCATCGCGCGGATGACGGCAAAGGCCGCCAGCAGGCTCACCGCGAAGGCGGCGGCCAGAAGGGAAAAGCTCAGGATCTCCATAAACCCCATCGTCCGCAGCAGCATCTCATACTGGGCGGAGTTCGTGGAAAACTGCAGGCTGTTGAGCTGATAGATATAGTTGTTGATGTAGCGGCAGAGCTGCTGTCCCCGCTCATACAGGAACTTGTAGCGCTCCACGTTGCGGCCGCGCTTTGCCTGCACGGTCTCGTCCGCGACGGACAGAAAGGTCTTCGACATGCCGCGGATATTCTTTTCCAGGATCTGGACGCTCTCCGGCGCCATCCGGTCGTCCAGCTGCTCCACCAGGTCCGCGTAGCGCGCCGCATAGCGGTAATAGTCCTCCAGCGCGCTGCTGCTCTTGGTGCTGAGGTACTCGAAGACATTGCTCCGGACCTCCTCGAGGGTATCCGTGATCTCCCCGATCGTGACGTTGCTGGCGAAGACCGCGTCGATCCTGCGGACCATGGAGTTGATCTGGCCGTAGATAAACAGGTTGACCACCAGCATGACCACCAGCATCAGGGCCATCGTCAGCGTCAGCCTGGTCTGGATGGAGCGGGTGCGCCATCCGCCTATCCCTTTTCGCAGAAGCTGCTTTTCCACTTACGTCTGCTCCTCCGCTTCCTCCTCGCCGGAGACCGCCGCCAGGAAGGCGTCCGCGTTGTCCCCGTCGATCATCATCACCGGCACGCTGTAGTAGTTGTTCGCGATGCCGAGCGTATAGTACTCGTCCAGCGCCTCAATGCAGCTGATCCCGATCCTCTCCGTATCGATCCCCAGCGTCGCCCGCACCACGCCCTTTTCCACGGCGCGCAGCACCGTCTCCGAGCCGTAGTAGCCGATCACTTCCACGTTGCCGACCTGGTTGTAGTCCACCAGGGCCTGGCTGACGCACTCCGTCGAGACCAGGTCAAGGCAGATGAGGATGTCGGGCAGCGGATCGCCGCCGACAAAAATATCCCGGATATCTTCCTCCGCCTCAAACCCGGAGGCGGTATTCACGCGCACTGCCCGGAAGGTGAAGGTCGCGTCCGGAGCCTTTTCCCTCTCCGCCGCGGAGAGCATGGTGGAGAACACGAGGCTGCTGGGCCCTTCCCCGCTGCCCGCGTCCATCAGGACCATCACCGAATTCTCCCCGGAGGAAAAGGCCTTCGCGGCTTCCCGGCCGAGCAGCTCGCCGGCCTCGTAGCTGCTGATGCCCACGTAGCTGATGCGGGAGCTGTCGCTGTTGTCGCTGAGCACGGTCACCACGGGGATGCCCGCCTCCTCCGCCTCCTCGATCAGGTCCGTCATATCGGAGAGATCCTTCTTATACAGGATAATGCCGTCCACGCCGGAGGCCGTCGCGATCTGCATCCGGTCGCGGGTCGTATACTCAAAAAAATCGCCCTCGCCCACCCACTCGAGGACATCGCCGCCGGCTGCGGCCTGAACCGAGGCGCTCTCGTACACGGCGCGCCACAGGTCGGAGGTGTCCTCCGTGATAAAGGCGTAGTGCCTGCCGGCAATGGCGCCGCCGTCCTCCTTGCGCTCCAGTCCGCGCAGGACGCCGCCGATATAGACCCACAGGCCCGCCAGCGCCGCTGTCAGCACGCCGGTAAAGATCAGAATGATCCAGGTGATTTTCTTCATGGGTGTCTAAAGCCTCCGTCCCGGAAAAGCCCGATTTGTTCATTACCGTTTAGCATACCACAGCGGGCAATTCCTTTGCAACCAGATAGGATATAACAACACCGGGCGGTCCTGAGACCGCCCGGTGCATTGCGTTTTTCTGTTTTCCGCGCCTGTATTACTTCGCGCGCTTCTTGGAAAGGATATCGAACGCCACAGCGCCGAGAAGGACAACGCCCTTTACGACCTTCTGATAGTTCGCGTCGATATTCATCAGGCTCATGCCCAGGTTGATCACGCCGATCAGCGTTGCGCCGATGACCATACCGATGATCCGGCCGGATCCGCCGTAGGCGGAGACGCCGCCGACAACGCAGGCCGAGATGGCGTCCATCTCGAAGTTCGTGCCCGCGGTGGAGTTCGCCGCCTGCACACGTCCCAGGACGACCCAGGTCGTGATGACCGTGACGATCGCCATGTTCAGGTATGCAATAAACATGATCCTTCTGGTGTTGACGCCGGAAAGCCTTGCCGCCTCCCGGTTGCCGCCGACCACATAGAAGTGGCGGCCGATCGTCGTCTTCTCTGTAATGAAGTTATAGAACAGGACGACAATGGCGACCCAGACGAGGACGGTGGGGATGCCGCCGGCCATCGCCAGCTTGTAGGCGACCAGAAGAATGATGCCTGCCTCGAGGACCGACTTGCCAAGCATCATCATCATGGAGTCAGCCTCGTAGCCCTTCTTTACCTTGTTGGCTCTGCCGATCACGTTGAGCAGGACAACGATGATGGCGGCAATGATGCCGACCGCCATGCAGACCGTGTTCAGGTGTCCGATCTTCGTCTTGAAGAGCTTGCCCGCGAAGATGCCGAGGAAGCTTTCCACCTTCTTGACGCTGATGGAACCGGTCTTACTGTTGCTGCTCAGGATATCCGTGCCCAGTCCGCGGAAGGCCAGGTAGCCGGCCAGCGTCGCGATCCACGGCGGGATATTGATGTAGGCGATCAGGTAGCCCAGCACGCAGCCGTACACGATGCCGATCAGCAGCATCAGCAGGATGGAAGGAAGCGGAGCCATTTCCCTGATCGTCATAAAGTAGCCGCCCAGCGCGCCGAGGAAGCAGACCAGGGAGCCGCAGGCCAGGTCGATGTTGCCGCCGGTCAGCATGCACATCAGCATGCCGCTCGCCAGAATGAATACGTACGCGTTCTGGGTGATCAGCTCATTGAAGTTGAACGGTGAGAACATTGCGCCGCCCGTCCGCCAGGTGAAGAAGAGATAGACCAGGACGAGGACGATCAGCATGGTATTATCTTTTAAGATCTGAGATGCACTCTTTTTCATTGCCATCCTCCCCTCATGCCTTTTCCTTCTTGGACAGAACGTCAACCAGCACTGCGACGAGGAGTACGATACCCTTGACCGCGCTCTGGTAGTTCGCGGAAATGCCCATGATACTCATGCCCTGGTTGATCACGCCCATCAGGGCCGCGCCGATGATGACGCCCGTGATCTTGCCGACACCGCCGTAAGCGGAAGCGCCGCCGATGAAGCAGGCCGCGATGGCGTCCATCTCATAGCCGACGCCGTAGGTGGGCTCCGCGTGACCGGCTCTGGCCAGCATCAGAACGCCGGCAAAGCCCGCCAGAAGACCCATGTTCGCGTATGCACGGAAATATACGAAATTCGTGTTGACGCCGGAAAGCCTCGTCGCTTTCTCATTGCCGCCGACCGCGTAGAAATAACGGCCGAGGGAGGTGTACTGGGTAATGTACCCGTAGACCAGCAGGACGAGGGCGATCCAGATCAGAACGGACGGGATGCCCTTGTACTGCGCGAGCTTGTAGGCGATCCAGAGGATCAGCGCGCAGATGATCACGGTCCTGGCGAAATCCGCCGCCGCGTGGGTGGCGATGCCCATCTTCGAACGGACCATATGGCTGCGCAGCGTGGAGACCAGCACGAGGACGGCAACGATAATGCCGACCGCCATGCAGGTGATGTTCAGGCCGGTTCCATGGAAGAAATCCGGAACGTAGCAGTCCGCGCCGCCGCCGAAGACCTTCAGGTAGGTCTCATTGCCAACGCCGACGGAGTAACCGCCGAGGATAACGTTGGACAGGCCGCGGAACGCGTACATGCCGGCCAGCGTCGCGATAAAGGGCGGCACCGATACCCAGGCGATCCAGAAGCCCTGGAACATGCCGACCAGAAGACCGACCGCCAGCATGGCCAGAGCAGCGGCCGGCGTAGGCAGCCCCGCCTTCAGGATGAGTGCGCCGATGCCCATGGTGAAACAGACGACGGAACCGACCGACAGGTCGATGTTGCCGCCGGTCAGGATGCACAGCAGCATACCGGCAGCCAGAACGAAAACGTAGCCGTTCTGGGAGATCAGGTTGTTGATGTTCTGCGCGTACAGGATCTTTCCGCCTGTGCTGACCGAGAAGAAGATCACGACCAGAACGAGGGCGATGACCATGGTGTTCTTCTTGATAAAGGCAAGAACATGATTATTGTTCATCTGCTTAGTCCCCCCTTCCTGATCTGAGGATGGTTGCCATGATATTCTCCTGCGTTGCCTCGGAGGCCGCCATCTCGCCGACGATCCTCGAAGCGTTCATGATGTAGATGCGGTCGCTCATCGCAAGGACCTCCGGCAGTTCGGAGGAGATCATGATGACCGACTTGCCCGCTGCGGCCAGATCGTTGATGATGCAGTAGATCTCGTACTTGGCGCCGACGTCGATACCTCTGGTCGGCTCGTCCAGGATCAGCACATCCGGCTCCGCGAACATCCATTTGGCCAGCAGGACCTTCTGCTGGTTGCCGCCGGAAAGATTGCCCACCAGCTGTTCAACCGACGGCGTCTTGGTGCGCAGCTTCTCGCGGTATTCCTCCGCGACCTGGTATTCCTTATCCTTGTCGATGATCATATTCGTCGCCAGGCTGTCCAGATTGGCCAGGGACGTGTTGACCTTGATCGACTGGGAAAGGATAAGGCCGTTGCCCTTTCTGTCCTCGGTAACGTAGGCGATCTTGTGTTTGATCGCGTCCTCCGCGGATTTTTTCAGTTTGACTTCCTGCCCGTTCATCCGGAGCGTGCCGGCGGTAAGGATGCCGTAGGACTGGCCGAAGATGCTCATCGCGAGCTCGGTACGGCCGGCGCCCATCAGGCCGTAGATACCGACGACCTCGCCCTTGCGCACGTACATGGAAACATCATTGACCACGATGCGCTCCGGGTAGAGCGGATGATGGACCGTCCAGTGCTCCACTTCCAGGTTGACATCGCCGATCGGCACATTCTCTCTCTTCGGGAAGCGGTTCGTCAGCTCGCGGCCGACCATGCCCTTGATGATGCGGTCCTCATCGATATCATGATTCGCGTTGTCGATCGTCTCAATGGTGGAGCCGTCACGGATGACCGTGATCTTGTCCGCCACATAGGAGACCTCGTTGAGCTTGTGGGTGATGATGATCATCGTCATCCCCTGCTCCTTGAAGCCAAGCATCAGATCGAGCAGCGCTCTCGAATCCTCTTCGTTCAGGGATGAGGTGGGCTCATCCAGAATGAGGAGCTTCGCGTGCTTCGCCAGCGCTTTCGCGATCTCGACCAGCTGCTGCTTGCCGGTACCGATCTCCTTGACCAGTACCTTGGAGGATTCGGTGAGGCCGACCATCTTCAGGTATTTGTCCGCTTCGGCGTATGTCGTATTCCAGTCGATGCGGGCCTTGCTTCCGCGCTCATTGCCCAGATACATATTTTCGCCGATGGACATCTCCGGTACCAGAGCCAGCTCCTGATGGATGATGACAATGCCCTTGCCCTCGGAATCCTTAATCGTGTTGAACTTGCAGATCTCCCCGTTATAGACGATATCTCCCTCGTAGGTACCGTAGGGGTAAATACCGCTCAGCACGTTCATCAGTGTGGATTTGCCCGCGCCGTTTTCACCGACCAGCGCGTGGATCTCACCCTCCTCGACCTGGAGGTTTACATTATCAAGCGCCTTGACACCGGGGAAGGTCTTGGTAATGCTCTTCATTTCCAATAATATGTTTGCCAATTGGTCGTCCTCCGAAATCCTGAATACCTAAACATACAGGCGGGAGCTGCCCCGCCTGTATGCAAATGGTGCCTATGCTTTTTCCCTTAAGTAAGACCAGGGGATTACTGCAGCTGATCCTCGGTGTAGTAACCGGAGTCGATCAGGAGCTCTTTGTAGTTGTTGACATCCGCGAATACCGGCTCGCACAGATAGGACGGAACAACTTTCACGCCGTTATCATAGGTCTCGGTATCGTTGACATCGACTTCTTCGCCGGCGAGGATCTGGCCGACCATCTTGACAACCTGGGAAGCCAGAGTACGGGTATCCTTGAATACGGACATGCTCTGCTTGCCGGCGATCATGTTCTTCGTGTTCTCAATATCGCAGTCCTGACCGGTGATGATCGGGTACTCGCCGTTGTAGTTTGCAGCCAGAGCGGTCTCAACACCGAGAGCGGTGGAGTCGTTGGAGCAAAGCCATACATCAACGTTGGTGCCGTCTGCATAGTAGCTGGAAAGGATGTTCTCAGCTCTGGACTGTGCAGTCTCGGTCTTCCACTGCGGGGTAGCAACTTCTTCGAACGTAAGCTGACCGGACGGGCAGACCAGCTTGCCCTCATCGATGTAGGGCTGCAGAACATCAACCGCACCGTTGAAGAAATAGCCGGCATTGTTGTCACCCGGGTCACCCGCGGTGAACTCAATGTTGAACGGGCCTTCAGCGTTGTCCAGATCCAGGGTCTCTTTTACGTAAGTACCCTGAACGGTACCGACCATGTAGTTATCGAACGTAGCATAGTAGGAAACCGCGTCGGAGTTCATCAGCAGACGGTCATAAGCGATGACCGGGATCTCATACTCAGCAGCCATGTCAAGAGCCTCGCCAAGGGAGTCGCCCTCGATAGCAGCGATAACCAGGACCTCAGCGCCGTTGCCGATCATGGTCTTGATCTGGTTAAGCTGAGTAGCGGGGTCGTTGGAAGCGTACTGCAGTTCAACTTCGAAGCCGGCAGCTTCCAGTTCCTTCTGCATGTTGTCGCCATCCTGGTTCCATCTCTGCAGATCCTT
>CAMOKZ010000101.1 GCA_946618155.1 uncultured Lachnospiraceae bacterium
TCTCTTACCTCTACGAAAACGACTTTGCTGTCATCTTCTATATCGGAAAGAACATACTCGTCCTTCTTTGCGCCGGCTTTTACGGGCACGTCAAAGAACGCACCTGTCGAAGGCTCGAATTCCTTCGTATAGACACGTACGATCTCATATTTTTCCGCATCGGCAGCGTAAACGAAGAAATCAAGTTCTCCGCCCTTCGCGGTGCCTTCGATCCGGTTGGCCGCATTGTCGACGGCCGGATCCTTGCCCAGGGCGATCTCCTTGAGATCATCTGCCGCCTTGGTGGCAAGATCCGGTACCCAGATCTCAACAGAGTCTTTATAGTCAATAGTGAACCGGACTTTATTCTCGCGGTTCGCGGCTTCCTCGGCTGCTTTTGCCTCGGACTCGGCTTTCAGCCTTGCCGCTTCCTCCTCGGCGAGCCGCTCAGACTCAGCCTTTTCGGAGGCTGACTGCGCTTCCGCGGCAAGTCTGGCCTCTTCCTCAGCGGCGGCCTGCGCCTGTGCGGCGGCTTCGCTCTCTAAGCGGGCCTGCTCCTCAGCAGCGGCCTGTGCCTCTGATTCAGCCTTTGCAGCGGCTTCGCTCTCCAGGCGCGCCTGTTCCTCGGCAGCTGCCTGCGCGGCGGCTTCCTCGGCGGCTCTTGCGGCCTCAGCTTCCGCTTCTGCGGCTGCTGCGGCGGCTTCTGCCTCTGCCTGGGCCTGTGCTTCTGCTTCTGCCTGCGCGGCGGCCAGCGCTGCCTCGGCTTCCGCCTGTGCGGCAGCCTCAGCCTCAGCCTGCGCGATCGCCTCTGCTTCCGCCTGAGCGGCGGCTGCGGCAGCAGCTTCGTCGTAGCCGAAATCTTCGGCCAGCGTGGTGACCGGCGATGATGTCAGAATCATCATCACGGCCAAAGCGCCGGACAAAATCCGTTTCATTTTCTTCTTCATATCAAGTTCCTCCCCTTGAGAATGATATGTTGTCTGGGTTTGCAGGTTACGTTTCTATAGTTTAAGGTATTGCTTCATCTGCAGTTTATGGAAAGTCTGTCTCATATCCGGTCTCAATACAATTCCGTCCAAAAAAGTGTACAGTTATCCCATAATGACAGATTTTTATCCATATCATGTTACCACTTTATCAATCAACACTCAACATAAAGACTGCACAAAATGACACAAATCTTTTGTGCCATATCACAGGAAATGTGCGAAAACTATGTAATATTTTCGTAAATGCAACAATGTTGTCGACAAGTTGTTGATATTTTCCTGCCTTTTCGCACATTTGTTACGTGCTAGTACCACTATACGAAAACCTTACACGTTTTCGTACGACGTAGTATCTTGTGTAATGTTTGCGGTCCCTTGTATGACAAGATAACATATTATGCCCATGCAACACAAAAAACCGCAGCGGACACGTCGATTCCGGAATAGATCCGGTCTTATGTCCCTGCGGCTTTATCTTCTTTATCTTCTTTATCTTCTCTTACTTTGCTGCGTTCACTATTCTCTGCCAGAGGCTTCTCGCCATCAGGCGCTCGCTGCGCTGACGCTCCTTTTCCTTTTCTACGCTCAGCTGGGTGATCCTCTCCCTCAGCTGCTCATTTTCCCTGCGCAGGCGCTCCGCCTCCCCGGTGCGCTCCTCCAGAAGGATCTGGGTGCTTCGCGCCGTGCCCTCCTTCTGCAGGAAGGTGATGATCTGCTGCTGATACTGGTCTATCCTCTGCTGCAGCACGTCTATTCTCTGCATCGCGCCGGCCAGCTGAAGCCTTGCCTCATCGTCCGCCACGATCTCGACCGGCCTGGGATATTTCTTTTCCAGGATGGCGACAGCCTCCTCATCCAGCATCATGCATTTGTTCTCAATGGCGGTATGCCCTTCAAATTCCTGCGGGTGTCTCCTGATGTACTGAAAGAGCGCATTCTTGTCAACATTGTGTTCCGTTGCAAAATCTACCGCTTTGACCATTGTTCTCTGCCCCCCTCATCCGGCCTGCTGCTATCTTTACGCGTCTTACGACATGTCGTACACATGTCTTTGCCGATTATTTGTCGTCAACACAAGGCCTGTTTGCCGTCATTAACATGTCATGGATGGCATGCGGCACGGCCGCCGCAATACGAGTAAAATAAAGGCGGCGGGCATGTTCGCCCGCCGCGAATACCTTTACATTAGAATAACACAATGTTATCGGTTTGTCATCTTAGATTTGTTTACGGCCTGATCTTCGGCACATTGTACTCATCCGGCACCCAGCCCGGTTTGATGCCCTCGACCGCCTGAGCCGGCGTGATCTCCGTCTCCCCGTTGTCGAGGTCGATCAGGGTGTACAGATTATTGCCCATGCCCAGTTCTTTCATATAGGAAAGCTGCCTGTGGCCATGACGGGTCTCGATCCGCTCCATCAGGGCCGCGCCGCCGCCCTCCGGCAGGGCGTAGACCAGATCGACGCAGGCCTGGTCGGCAGCCAGGATATCCAGAGAGGCAACAATGCCGACATCCGGCGTGACCACCGGCTGCGCCAGCGTACCCTCGCAGTCACAGCTCACGGACATGTTGCGCATCACGTTGATAAACGCGTTGTGCTTCCCGAAATGCGTGATCGTGGCCAGCGTAGACTCGCTGATGCGCTCCATCAGTTCCTCCTGGTCAACTTCCCACATATCGGAGGACCCCGGATTGCTGTGGATCATGCCCTTGCCGATCCTGCCGTCCGCACAGCCGATGCCGATATTCTTGTTGGATCCGCCGAAGCCGCCCATCATATGGCCCTTAAAGTGCGTCAGCGTGAGCATGCTCTCGTAGCTGGGCAGATGGGATCCCACGGACATCTCGGAGAACCATTTGCCGTTTACCGGCAGCATGGCCGTTCCCTCCTCATCCGTAATGTCCACGGGCGCGAAGGTCCAGCCGTTGACCTTCAGGGTCTCGCGGTGCTGCTCGGTCGTATACCGGTCGCCCTCATAGAAGGTGTTGGTCTCAATGATGGCGGCTTCCGGCAGACGCTGCTCGATCAGTGCCTTCACCCAGCTGCGCGGGATGATATTCGGGCCGTTCTTTTCGCCCGTATGCAGCTTGATGCCGGTCTTGCCGCTGATGGCGGCGGATACCTTGTCGTAGATCCTGATCAGTCCCTGGGGGGAAAGATCTCTGGTGAAATACACAACGGAGCGTTCTCCCGTGCGCTCCTCCATGGGGACATAGCGGTCGCCGCCGGTTCCGGGTACGGGTTTGTTAATCATGGGAACTCCTTTCTATCGTTCATTACAGTTTAGACAGATACGGCATCAGGCACAGGTCTTTTTCCCAGAGCGGCTGCAGTTTGTTATAGGCGTCCGTACGGATCTCGAACAATGTTGCCATCATGTCGACGACAGGCGTATGCAGGTCTCTGAATTCCGCCGCGGTGGAATTGCGCTCGGTGTGGGGTATTACTTAATTATTTATAAGTAGAGTATAGCATCTTTTTCCCGGCTGCGCACCCGGATAATGATACAGCCCGGCCGTATCCCGGCCGGGCTGCCCCTACTGAAAAGATCTAAAATAGGATAACCTAATGAAGTGACTTATAATTACACAATACCCTGCGCCTTCATGGCCTCGGCAACCTTCAGGAAGCCCGCGATGTTCGCGCCGGCTACATAGTTGCCATCCATGCCGTACTGCTTCGCAGCGTTGTCCAGGTTGTGGAAGATGTTGACCATGATGCCCTTAAGCTTCGCGTCGACCTCTTCGAAGGTCCAGGACAGGCGCTCGGAGTTCTGGCTCATCTCCAGTGCGGAGGTAGCCACGCCGCCGGCGTTGGACGCCTTGCCCGGCACGAACAGCACGCCGTTCTTCTGCAGGTACTCGGTCGCTTCCAGCGTGGTGGGCATGTTGGCGCCCTCGGCGACGGCCGTTACGCCGTTCGCAACCAGCTGCTTCGCGTCGTCAAGGTTCAGCTCGTTCTGCGTTGCGCAGGGAAGCGCGACATCGCACTTGATGCTCCATACGCCTCTGCCCTCATGATACTCGGCAGACGGTCTCTTCTCGGCGTAAGCGGTCAGGCGCGCGCGGCGGACTTCCTTGACCTCCTTGAGGAGCTCGACATCGATGCCTTCCGGATCGTAGATCCAGCCGGTGGAATCGGAGCAGGTGACGGGCTTCGCGCCCAGCTGCCATGCCTTCTCGATGGCGTAGGTCGCAACGTTGCCGGCGCCGGATACGACGACGGTCTTGCCGGCCAGCTCGATGCCGTTGCACTTCAGCATTTCTTCGGTCAGATACAGGAGGCCGTAGCCGGTAGCCTGCGTTCTGGCCAGGGATCCGCCGTAGGTAAGGCCCTTGCCGGTCAGCACGCCTTCATACAGGCCGCGGATTCTCTTGTACTGTCCGTACAGGAAGCCGATCTCGCGGCCGCCCACGCCGATATCACCGGCCGGGACATCCGTGTCAGCGCCGATATGGCGGTAAAGCTCAGTCATAAAGCTCTGGCAGAATTTCATGATCTCACGGTCGGACTTGCCCTTCGGGTCGAAGTCGGAACCGCCCTTGCCGCCGCCGATCGGAAGGCCGGTAAGGGAATTCTTGAAGATCTGCTCAAAACCAAGGAATTTGATGATGCTCAGGTTAACGGAGGGATGGAAACGAAGTCCGCCCTTGTACGGTCCGATCGCGCTGTTGAACTGTACACGGAAGCCGTTGTTGACCTGAACCTGGCCGTTGTCATCCACCCACGGCACACGGAACATGATGATCCTCTCCGGAACCACAAGGCGCTCGAGCAGGGCATCTTTGCGGTAGTTTTCTTCATCCGCTTCGATCACGGTGCGAAGGGACTCCAGGACTTCCTTTACAGCCTGCAGAAACTCAGTCTGCTCCGGGTGTTTCGCCTGAACCAAAGCAAATACTTCATCTACGTATGACATGCTTTACCTCCTCATAGTATTGCAGTGTTAAACTATCCCATCAACAATTTTAGATTATACTCACTTAATCGCCATATAGCAATACTTTTTTGCGTTAAATCGACAAAAACCCGGATTTTTTTCATCCGATGCTGCGGACCCCCGCAGTCTGCAGGATTCTCTCTTCTATCCGGGCCGCCTGGGCAAACCCTTCATCGTCAAGCTGCGACGCCGCCTCGTGAAGCGCGTCCCGGAACCTGTCCGCGATCGCGTCAAACCGGCCGAGCACCATCTTCTCGCCGAGTCCCGCTTCGGCAGCCGCCCGGCCGAAGGATTCCCTCGTCAGCTCATCCAGCGTGACGGCCCCGCCGATGCTGAAGGCCATCTCCCGCGTGCTCTGGCCGTATACGGTCGTGCTGAGGATGTCATAGGCCGGCGCCAGGCGGATCCGCCCCAGATCCTCCCCGTAGAGCAGGGAGAAGTTCTTGATGTGCGCGTCCGTGTTCCCGATCAGGAAATCAAAGATGATGATATCCCAGAGCCGCAGCTGATCCGCAACGGGATCCGCCGAATTCTCCCTGAGGATGGCGCACATCCTGCGCAGATAGTCGCCCGGCGTTTTCTCATACTTGTCCGCGGCGCCTATCCCCATCGCCTGGGCGAAATCCTCCTGATGCAGGCGGCTGGGCTTGGGCAGGCCGCTGATCGTGGCGCCGTCCTCCGCAAACACGCGGTCGTAGCGGCGCGTGGCGAAGAGTACCTCATCCTCCCCGCCCTGCCCGGTGTTCAGGATAAAGCTGTCCGGCGTATCCAGCCCGCACAGGGCCGCCGTCATCAGCGAGAGCCGCTCGTTCGTCACGATCGCGTCCAGCCGCACATGGCTCTGCTTGACGATATGCGTGCTCGGCGCCGTCCCCCGCGGCAGGTACCAGGCCCTGCCGGCTTCATCGTAATACAGACCGGCCTTGCCGGACGCCCCGGTAAGGGAAAGATGCGACTTCGTCACCAGCTCCGCCGACTTGGACGCGCCCTCCGCCGCAAGCTCCCGGACCGCATCCTCGGAGATCTTCTCATAGGAAGCCTCCGGCGGCTCCTCGTTCTCCAGGATGCAGACCGCGCCCAGGCATTCCCTGCCGAGCCCGCGGAGAATAGCGAGATAATCCCCCTCCGCCGCGTGCATCCACTGGGCGACCGTGCGCCGGGTAAATCCTTCGGGCAGCAGGCCCTCAAAAAAGCACGCGGTCCGCTCCGGCGAAAAGGCCTCCTCCTGCAGCGGCAGGCTGATGGAGATCGGCTTATTCACCGTCCTGATGTAATCCGCGTAATACTGAAAACACGCGTCCCTGGGCCCCGTGCCGCAGATGCGGCCGACCGGAACAAACGCGCCGTTCATCTCGATGCTGACAAAAAGATCATTCATGATTAGCTCCTCGGCGTCATGGAGAGATCGAGCCCGAGCAGATTGGCCAGATAGATGGATTTCTCCAGCTCAGCCGTCTTCTTCCCGTTCTCCAGATCGGAAATAAACGTCACGCTGAACCCGCTGAATTCCGAGAGAAAAGCCTGCGTGTAGCCAAGTTCCCTGCGCCGCTTCCGGATAGCCTGTCCGAAGGACTTCGCGTCGGTGATCATCATCGTGGTTCTGGTATCCATATTCTGCAGTATCCTTTGCTGGTGGAGATCTTTGCCTGGTGTAAATCTTTGCCCGGCAAAAATATGCCGTACGGCTAAATTATTACAGAACTATTGCATGCTATGCCGTACGGCTAATTTTTTACCCAATCATTATAATCTATGCCGTACGGCTAAGTCAAGACAGGAGCGGCTATTGTTTTTGCCGCTCCTGTCTTTTTCTTTATCCGTTATCCGGCGTTTGTGCCTGCGCATGCTTACGCGTTCTCCGCGGCTTCCACCACATGCCGGGCGAGCACAGAGGTCGTCACCGCGCCTACGCCGCCCGGCACCGGCGTGATCGCCTCCGCAACGGGCTCAGCCGCAGCAAAGTCCACATCTCCGCAGAGCTTCCCTTCTTCATTTACATTGATGCCCACGTCAAGGACGATCTGTCCTTCCCGGAAACATCCTTCTCCCACGATACCGGCCCGTCCGGCCGCGGCGATGAGGATATCCGCCTCCCTGGCGCGCTCCGCCAGATCTTTCGTCCTGGTGTGGCAGACCGTTACTGTCGCGTTCTTTTTCAGCAGCATCATCGCTGCCGGCTTCCCGACCACGAGCGAGCGGCCGATCACGACCGCCCTCTTCCCGGTGCAGTCGATCCCGAAATGATCCAGAATCTCCATGCAGGCCTGGGGCGTGCAGGGCGGAAATCCCAGCTTTTTGCCCGTGAACACGCCGGCAAGGGAGAGATCCGTCATGCAGTCAACATCCTTTGCCGGAGCCAGCGCATTTTCGATCAGCGCCTGATTCATGTGCCGCGGCAGCGGTCTGAAGAGAAGGACGCCGTGGACAGATGCATCCGCGTTTGCCTCTCTGATCACCTGCAGCAGATCATCCTGCTCCGCATCCTCCGGGAGGACCGTCTTCAGGCAGCGGATGCCAACGGCCTCGCATCTGCGGGTCGCTCCTCTCTCATAGGAAAGATCCCCGGGGTTTTCGCCGACACGAATGATCAGCAGCGTCGGCGTGATGCCCTTTGCGGCAAGCGCCAGGGTTCTCTCTCTGGTTGCCGCATCCAGGGCAGCAGCCACTTCCTTACCTGATAAAATATGAGCCATTCGGCATATCTCCTCTCTATTCTCA